>JACVRP010000042.1 GCA_014534385.1 Cyanobacteria bacterium Co-bin13 | reverse complement strand
GCTCGAAACGCAGCATCTTCGGCGTAGCCTTCTAGCTGGCGCAGATCTTCTAGGTGCTTAATCCAGCTATCGCCGATTTTGCTCGAGATCAGACGAGTCATGCGGGGATTGCTCAAGACAATCCAGCGGCGCGGGGTAACCCCGTTGGTCTTGTTACTGAACTTCTCGGGCGAAAGTTCATAGAAGTCTCGCAGCACCGTCTTTTTCAGCAGCTCAGAGTGTAGGTCGGCCACGCCATTGATGGCCAAGCTGCCCGCACAGGCCAGATTGGCCATGCGCACATAGCGCTCGCCCGACTCATCGATCAAAGACATGCGGGCAATCCGCTCGCGATCACCTGGAAACTTAAGCTGCACCTGCTCCAAAAAGCGGGCATTGATGTCAAAAATAATCTCCAGGTGGCGGGGCAGCAGCCGCCCAAACAGGCTGAGCGACCACCGCTCTAGCGCTTCTGGCAGCAGGGTGTGGTTGGTGAAGGCAAAGGTTTTTTGAGTGATCGCCCAGGCACTTTCCCAGTCGAGGCCATGCTCATCGAGCAGTAGCCGCATCAGTTCGGCCACTGAGACAGCGGGATGGGTATCGTTGAGCTGAATCGTAAATTTTTCGTGGAACCGCTCGATCGGTAGGCCCTGCCCCCTCAAGATGCGGAACATGTCCTGCAGCGAGCAAGACACAAAGAAATACTGCTGTTCTAGCCGCAGCTGTTTGCCCTCTAGCCGCTCATCGTTGGGGTAGAGCACCTTGCTCAGGTTCTCTGAGACCATCTTTTTCTCGACGGCTCGGTAGTAGTCACCCCGGTTAAAGGCTTCGAAGTCGAAGGACTCGGGAGCCTCGGCGCTCCATAGCCGCAGGGTGTTGGCCGTATTCACCTGATAGCCCAGGATGGGGGTGTCGTAGGGCATGCCAACAACTTCGCGGGCGGGAATCCAGCGCACCCGCTGTCGGCCCTGCTCATCCTGATAGGTTTCGGTGTGGCCCCCTAGCTTGACGTGCACCGCCCAGTCGGGGCGGGCAATCTCCCAGGGGTTGCCGTAGCGCAGCCATTTATCGGTTAGCTCCACCTGCCAGCCGTCTCGGATCTCCTGGCTGAAGATGCCAAACTCGTAGCGAATGCCGTAGCCCACCGAGGGAATACCCAGAGTCGCCAGAGAATCGAGGTAGCAGGCGGCCAAACGGCCCAAACCACCATTGCCCAGGCCCGGCTCTTCTTCGGTGGTCAGCAGTTCATCAATATTGACGCAGAGCGAGTCCATCGCCTCTTTTACCTGATCGTAAATGCCCAGATTGATCAGGTTGTTGCCGAGGTGAGGCCCCATGAGAAACTCAGCCGACAGGTAGCAAACCGTGCGCGACTGCCGATCGGTGTAGGTAGCGGCACTGCCTAGCCAGCGCTGCAGCATGCGATCGCGCACCGTGTAGGCCAGGGCCAGATAATAATCGTGCTTGGTGGCAAGGCGGGGAAACTTGCCCTGAATATAAAACAGGTTATCCAGGAATGCCCGTCTTAGAGTTTCTACACTAAGGCCAGTGCGGTCATCCTCAACGCTCATTCCGGAGAGGGACTGGGGATTTGCTGCTAGGGTCATGGGGAGTCCTCTTTTGGAAACGTAGCCGGAGTTAGATATTGGCCTAGAGTACAGCCTCTGCTAGGGGGATCTGTAAAATCAAAGAGTTTCTTTGAGCCCCATAGAGGATCTGTCAGCCAGAATGCCCCGCCTCATCTCCTCTAAAAACACTGGCTTGGCTGCTGTCCGGTTAATTAAAGCTTAAGTTTCTCGCGTCTCCCGACCCCTGTGCCGGCGTCTCTACGGCTCCTAGCGCAGCGTAATTTTCCAGAGACAGTCGTAGCGGCTGTTAATTGTGAACGAATCATTGCATAGGGTCCGGTGTAGCGAGAGTTCGCCCAGCGGATAATTGCGAATGATGTATTCGTTGCTGCGAATCTGCACGTTTTCTCCAGGGCTAATGCTTGCGCCAGGAATAGGCGGCAGCCCCAGGCTAGAGAGCACATGATTGACGTGGGCGATATTGGTAATGGTGTGGTCTGCCTCAACATCCAACCGGGGGCCGGGGGAGAGGGCATCGTTGCGGTCAGGATCTACTAGGACAAAGCTTTTTTGTCCCGCCAGTTCTGTGATCATTTCCCAGGAAAACTCGGGGAGAGACTTGGTAGCTCGCTCCGAGGCATATTCCTGAAAACCTCGGTATTCGGCCAGCTTAGTTTTGGCTTCTTGGGAGTGGTTTGAAGGGATGGTTTTAACCTTTTCCAGCATGGTAATCGCCTCTCCCCAACGAGCAACGACGGTTTCCCAGTCTCGCCGCCCCTGGGCAGACTGCACGGCCACAGCCGCTTCCCAGCCCGTTTCTAGCGCTTTCTCGTAGAGAAAATCGGCCTCTACCGCTTTAAACGGATTAATGCTGAACCATTGATTAGCGTTTGCCCGGAAGATGACCCAGGGCAGAGACAGCACTAAGGCGGCCAGAGCTGCACTGGTGAACAAAACAGATTGATCCTTCAACCCTGATCGAGAGTATTCGTCTGTCATCGTTTCATGCTCTGTCGCTCAGACACCCAATCAATCTACTAAATGTCTATAAAGATCTCTTTATTTTTATGATGATGACCTTTATGGAAGTATGAAGTTTTGGACTAGAAGCCGCGATCGTTTTTCTCTTTTTCAGAACGTATGGCAAGAGCCAATAGCAAATCAATCCGGAACTAAGCAAGAGGGGTTAGACCCTCTTTAAAGGCAGCTTAACTGGCTCAAATTCCTCCTCAAACCTGTGACTTAACAGCCAGAATTGTCGATTTGACCATTGGGCATTTGGGTATTGCAGAGGATCGCCTCAGAAAAATTGGCTCCCTGAAAAGAAGCATCTTGCAGCCTGGCATCTGTTAGATTGGCTCCCTGAAAATCTGCTCTAGACAGACGACTAGCCCGCAAATCAACGCCGGTCAAGTTGGCCCCTCGCAGCGAGGTCCTGACCAGATTGGCCTGAAATAGATCGGCTTGACTCAGGTCGGCTGCATCGAGATTTGCCCGGCTGAGGTTGCTCCGCAGCAGCCTAACGTTTTGGAGACGACTGCCCTGCAGGTCGGCCTCAAACAGCCGCACCTCTACCATTTGGGCCCCCTGCAAATCGGCTCCGGCTAAACGAGCCTGGTTTAGCGTTGAGCGGCTGAGTTGGGTTCCAATCAGGCGGCTGTTTTCCAAGTTGGCCTCGGTCAGATTGGCTTCAACCAGGGCCGCCCGGCTCAGCTCTGCCTGGCTCAGGTTTGCGCCCATGAGATTGCCGCTGAGCAAAGAAGCGTCTTGAAGCTGAGCCCCTGACAGGTTGGCCCGGGTCAGATTGACCTGGTTTAACCGGGCGGCAGAGAGCACGGCCTGGCTCAGGTCGCAGCCAGCACATTCATTGGTAATTAGAAGCTGCTGCAGGTGGCTGGGATCCCAGGCTCGGGCGCTGCCGTTAGCCAACAGAAGGGTTGCAGCGGCCGCTCCCGCCAGCCCCGCCCAACGCCCCCAGGCAAGTCCAGAAAAACGGCTGTCTGAGCGGCACAGAAAGTTTGAGAGATTCATGATCAAGTCTCAGAAATACATCTAAAATGGCAGCATCTTTCCCGGTCGTACTAGGCATTTCAGCCCGATGCGGGGTCGAGGTCGGCAGCAGCAAAAGACCTCGAGAGTGGAGTAGGGAGTGCTAGTTCGAGTTCATGGCATCCTCATCATCGGCGAATTCAAAGCCTAGCTCAAGGGTTTATCAGCCGCGTCGGCACTGGTGGCGGGCGGTTGGCGAGTGGTTGTGGCCAATTCTGTGGGTGGCGCTGCTGGCAGGATCGGGAATTTTGGGCGCTTGGGCCCTGGCCTGGCTGACGCAGATTCCACCCGTGCCCAACTGCGAGGAAATGTCTCGCCTCAGCTCCAGTAGCGATCGCATCTACTGTGCCAGAACCCAGGCCCGCTCGGGCAGCCCCCAAGATCTGACGGCAGCCATTTTGCTCACGGCTACCTGGCCCAAGATCCACAGTGATTACGACGAAGCCCAGCAGGTACTCACCGAGGCCTCCCAAAAGCTGATGTTTTTGGCTAGCCGTCGGGTGCAGGCTGGCGATCTGGAGGGTGGCGTAGAGCTGGCCAGCAATATTCCCCAGGGTACACCGTTGCGCAAGCCCGCTCAGGCCGCTATCTATGAATGGCGGCAGGAGTGGAGCGCGGGCGAAACCCTGGAAACGACGCTGGCAAACGCTATTCAGACCCGCCGCTGGGACACCGCCCAGGAAAATCTGCAGAACCTGAAGCTGCTAAAGAGCGACTTTTGGCTGCGCGATCGCTTTCAGTACTGGGAGCAGCAGCTGCAGCGCGAGCAGCGGTCTTGGACCCGCCTGACAGCAGCCCGAGAGCTGGCTGCCAAGGGCAAGCCCGAGCACTACCTAGAAGCAATTACTGTAGCCCGGCGGGTAGATCTCGGTAGCCGGGTATGGGCTGAGGCTGAAAAGGAGATTGACCGCTGGGGTGAGATCCTGCTGGCCTACGCTATGGTGCAGTGGAAGTCAGGCAACCTAGAGGCAGCCGTAAATGCCGCCCAAAAAGTGCCGCCCAAGCCCGACCGGGGACCCGAAGCCCAGATTCTGATTAAATTTGCCCACGCCCAGCAGTTAGCCAGTTCAGCAATCCCTAAAAATGCGGCTTCTGCCCCTACCTATGCTGAGCTATTTTCCCTGCGAGAGGCTATTCGGGCCGTCGAGCAGATCCCGGCAGATAGCCCGCTCTATCAGCAGGCGCAAACCTTCCGGCAGGATTGGCAGGCCCACCTCGCGGACGCTTCCCAGCTGCAGCTAGCTCAAACCCTGGCCCGGATGGGTCAGGGCCAGGCCTATCAGCTTGCGATCGCACAGGCCCGCACCGTTGAACCCAATCGCCCCCGGCGAATTCAAGCGCAAACCCTGATTGCCCAGTGGCAGAAAGAGCTAGAGCGGATCGCCGATCGGCCCATCCTAGAACGCTCGGATCAGCTAGCGCGACCGGGCACAATTGCCGCCCTGGAGCAGGCCATTGCCGAAGCCAGCCAGATCGAGCTGGGCCGCGCGCTCAGGCCTGATGCCCAGTCTCGGATTGCCGACTGGCGGCAGGAGATTCAGTTTATTGAGGATCGGCCCCTGATCGATGAGGCCGTGGCCCTGGCCGAGAAGAACCAGCTTAGAGAAGCGATTGAGGCGGCTCAAAAGGTACAGCCAGAGCGGGCCCTTTACGCCAGAGCCCAAAGCCTGATTGCAGACTGGACTCGCACCCTTCAAGTTAGGGAAGACCAGCCGATTCTAGATGAAGCTAAAGACCTGGCCTATCAAGGCAACTTGAGCGCTGCGATCGCACTGGCCTCCCAAATCGGTCCTGGACGAGCGCTCTACGGTGAGGCGCGACGAGCCGTTGCTTTGTGGGAAGCTGAGCGTAACTACATCTGGTCCATCTGGGAGGCAGACAGCGAGGCCAGCTCAGAGGAACCTGCAGACGACTATGAACTTGAATGAGCCCTGACGCCCTACGTCTGATGCTGGTTGATGAAGATCCGGTCTTTCGCCTGGGTCTGAAGATTTGGCTGGAGCAGTCTGCTGGATTTGAGGTCGTTGCCGAAGCCAGTCAGGGAGAAGAGGCGCTGGCCCTGCTGGCCGCCCGCTGTCGGCCTCCAACCGATAATGAGGCCGAGGCCGACGAGACCGAGCTTGAGCCTGCTGCTGCCGCTGTGCCCGACCTCGATCTGGTGATCTTAGACCTGGGCTTGGGCGAGGGCATGCCCGACCAGCTGCCGGGGCTACAGCTCTGTGCCGCTATCAAGTCTCGCTATCCAACCTTGCCGGTGCTGGTGCTCAGCAGCCGAACCGAACCTGTGCTGCAGGCAGCCGCTCGCCAGATGGGAGCCGACGCCTACGGCGCACGGGGCATGCCTGTGCGGGAGCTGGCTCAGCTAATCGGGCAGCTAGCCGGCCCTCGCGAGGAAGTCGAAATTCAGGCCCCTGTAATGGCCGCAGATGCCTTCACCCAGTCCGTTCCCGGCCCCCTGGCTGCCCTGCGGATTAGCCTGCGCCTGTCTTCCCTACAGCAGATTGAGGCAGCGATAGCTGAGCTGAACAGTGCCCAACGGCAGGGTACGGGGTCTGCCCTATCGGATGCGCTGCTGGCCGGCCGCTACCGGGAGCTGCGGGCTGCCCGCTGGCTGATCAAGCGCATTTTGGCTACCCCCAACTTTTCTGACCAGTGGACCTCGGTTACCCCAACAGAGCCTGCCGCAGCCACCTCCCAGCCCTCACCGCAGCGTCTTGAACCGATGGCCGAGAGCAGTCTGCCAGATCCAGATCCCAACCTGGTTCCGGTCAGCTCGCAGCGGCTCAGCCTGCAGCGCGGCGACCTGCAGACTGTTGTCTTTGAGAGCGTCTTTCGCAAGCTGCAGAGCCCCCTGGAAAACGTCAGCGGCCTGCCTATGGAAATCGATGTTTTGCGGGAGGAGAAAAAGCGCGAACTGCTCTTTCTCACGCTGCGCAAGCTAGAAGACGCGCTAGACGACCTGCGCCAGGCCCGCCTGCTGCCCGGACAGCTCACGGCTAACGGCCCAGACATTTTGCGAGATGTTTGGCAGGCGGTGATCACGGACTTCTTTGGCCGCTACTACACCCTGGAGGTAGACGCGCTAGAGCAGCCCGTGGTGAAAACGCTGCTGCTAGAGGAATCTCTGGTACGGACCGCCATTCTCAACAAAATTCCCCAGGTGCCCCTGCTGCTGGGCCATCTGCTGTTTCAAGAGGCGATGGCTGTAGACGGCAGCGCCTACCTGGCAACCACCCCAGAAGCCCTGGGCCGTAGCCGCCTGCTGCTAGAAAACCTGTTGATCCAAGTGGCTAACGCCGTTATGCAGCCCCTGCTCAACCGCTTTGCCGATGTCGAGGAGATCAAAAAACACCTCTACCAGCGCCGCATCATGTCTACCCGTGACATTGAGCGCTTTCGCAACGATCTCTCCTGGCGCTATCGTTGGGACTCGCTCATCAACGAACCCAAAGCCATCTTCGAAAGCCAGCACCGCCTGCTGATGCTGACCGAACGCGGCATTCAAACCCGCTTTGTCTATGCCCCCCGGCAAGAAGAGCTAGATCGGCTCTCCGGCCTACAGCTCTCAGTCACCCTAGCAATTGAGGCGAGAGATGCGATCGCACCCCGTCTCCGCACCACCATCTCCTTCCTCGGCAGCGGCCTAGTTTACCTGCTCACCGACGTTGTCGGTCGCGGCATCGGCCTGATTGGCCGAGGCATCCTCAAAGGCGTCGGCAGCGCGTGGAATGACCCGAAGTACCGGCGGAAGCGGGAGTAGAGGGGTTTGGGGGTGGATGGACCCACCCCCGAACCCCTGCCAATTCGCCTATCCTGTAAACAGCACTCCAGTACTGGCAATCCATGACTTCTCGTCAGAAAATCTGCATTCTCGGCGGCGGCTTTGGCGGTCTCTACACGGCTCTGCGCCTGAGCAAGCTGCCCTGGCCCAAGGCTGAAATTCCCGAAATCGTGTTGGTGGATCAGCAGGATCGCTTTCTCTTTAGTCCGCTGCTGTATGAGCTGGTGACGGGGGAGCTGCAAACCTGGGAGGTGGCACCGCCCTACGAAGAGCTGCTGGCCAATACGGGTATCCGCTTTCACCAGTCCAGCGTCAGCGAGATCGATCTAGAAGGTCGCCAGGTGACGTTGGGCGACGGGGCAACGCTGGCCTACGACCGGCTGGTGCTGGCCTTGGGCGGCGAAACACCGATGGATTGGGTTCCCGGCGTGGCCGAGCACGCTCTGGCCTTTCGCTCGCTGGAGGATGCGAACCGGCTGCGGGAGCGGCTGCGGATTTTGGAGGCCAGTGGGGCTGAGAAAATTCGGGTGGCGGTGATTGGCGGCGGCTACAGCGGGGTGGAGCTGGCCTGTAAGCTGGCAGAGCGGCTAGGCTCGCGCGGACGGCTGCGGCTGGTGGAGCAGGCAACGGAAATTTTACGCACCTCCCCTGAGCACAATCGGCAGGTGGCAACGCAGGCGCTTTCTGATCAGGGCGTCTGGCTGGATCTAGAAACGACGGTCGAATCGGTCACTGAAAACACCCTCAGCCTGAAGTACCGAGACCAGGTTGACATTATTCCTGTCGAGCTGGTGCTGTGGACTGTGGGCGTTCGCATGAATCCGGCAGTGGAGGCGCTATCTCTAAAGCGGAGCGATCGCAATCGCATTGCCATCACCCCAACGCTGCAGGCCATCGATCATCCTGAGGTCTTTGCCCTAGGGGATCTGGCCGAATGTCTGGATGCAGAGGGCCAGCAGGTGCCCGCCTCGGCCCAGGCTGCCATGCAGCAGGCTGACTATGTGGGCTGGAATATCTGGGCCTCGCTGACGGAGCGACCGCTGCTGTCCTTCCGCTATCAGTACCTGGGCGAAATGATGACCTTGGGCACCGACAAAGCCACCCTAACCGGGCTGGGGCTACAGCTTGAGGGAGAAATGGCCCATGTGGCCCGCCGCCTGGCCTATCTCTACCGCATGCCCACCCTAGATCATCAGATTCGCGTCGGTCTGAACTGGATTAGCAAGCCGCTTCGAGATATCCTCTCGGTGTGAGCTGTTAGCAGAGCCAATATGGGTCAGCCAAAAGTCATTTTCCTAGATGCTGTCGGAACGCTGTTTGGGGTGCAGGGCAGCGTGGGCGAGGCGTATGCCCGCGTCGCTGGGCAGTTTGGGGTGGCCTGCGAGGCCCCTGCCGTTGACCAGGCTTTTTTTGCAGCCTTCAAAGCAGCCGATCCGATGGCGTTTCCAGACAGTGAACCCACCGATGTGCCCCATCAGGAATATCTTTGGTGGGAAGCGATCGCACGGCAAACCTTTGATCAGGTCGGCGTTCTGCCCCAGTTTGCCAGCTTCGACGACTTCTTTGCCAGGCTGTATGCCCACTTTGCCACCGCCGAGCCCTGGTTTGTCTACCCCGACACACTGAACTCTCTGCAGCGCTGGCGGGCCAAGGGCATTGAGCTAGGCGTGCTCTCTAACTTCGATTCGCGGATTTACTCAGTGCTAGACGTGCTGGGCCTCGCCGACTATTTCCAGTCGGTGACCATCTCGACAGAGGTGGGGGCTCCCAAGCCAGATCCGCTGATCTTTGCCACGGCCCTGCAAAAGCACCACTGCACCGCCAAAGATGCCTGGCACGTCGGCGACAGCTACAAAGAAGATTACCAAGGAGCCACTGCCGCCGGACTCAAGGGAATCTGGTTAAATCGGCAGCGGCGTTAGCGGCTGCCCCCTCCTGGGAAGGGACTTAGGGGACTTAGAGGGTTAGAGGCTTATCACTGACTGCCAGCGAACTAGGTAGCGCAGCACTTCGCCCTGAGCTGGGGTAATCGTAATGCCCGCCTCAGGCACAACGATGGGCTGGCTCCACTGAAACTGCTCGGCATAGGTGAGGGCATGGAGCTGCTGCACGGCCTGGTTCACGCCATCGCGAGAGCCGATCAGAATGTGGCGCAGCGGCTCCCGTCCCGGCACCCGCATCGGCGAACCGAGCACCACCGGCTGAGCCGCCTCGCTGTCAGCGGGCGACCCTAGATAGGGAAGATAAATCATTGGGAGGTTCCTCCAGGTATTGAGTGGGTAGGTAACCCCCCAAAAATTTGGCCGCCCCAGACATCACAAATCGGGGCGGCCAGTGACGTGATCTATTAAGATCACCTCTAGCCTCCGCGACAGGCTCTATCTGTCCTCGGGGGTCAGGTGTCGGTTGTTGCTGGACACAACTTCCGGCACCGCCAAATTTTTGGGAGAGACAAGCTGCACGCACACAGCTATAAGTACTGAAACTAGTGGATCTGGCTCAAAGAGTCAAGTCAAAAAAAACCCTACGAGGCTATCGGGTTCATCCTAATAAGCCCAGGGTTTCTAAAGCAGAGCGGGCTGCCTCTTTTTCGGCTTCCTGCTTTTTTCGCCCCTTGCCCCGGCCATAGGGCATATCCTTGACCCGCACTTCGGCTATAAACCGTTTAGCGTGGTCTGGTCCGGCTTCTTCCACAATGATATAGATCGGCACTTCCCCAAACTCAGCCAGCGCCCACTCCTGAAACCGGCTCTTGTAATTGAGGGTGCTGCTGGTCGCTCCCCGCTGGGCCAAGGCCCACAGAAACAGCGGCTCAACAAAGTCCTGCACCACTTCAACGGTGGAGTCTTGATCGAGGAAATAAGCGCCCACTAACGCTTCAAAGGCACTGCTGAGCAGGCGCGGATTGGAGCGACCACCGCTTTTTTCGACGCCTTTGCCCAGGCGGATGTGCTTGTCGAGCTGGAGTGCGATCGCAAACGCCGCTAGCTGCGTTTTGTCCACTAGCGAAGCCCGCAGCTGCGTCAGTTCTCCCTCAGTCTTCTGAGAAAACTCCCGATACAGCAACTCCCCACACACAAAATTGAGAATCGCATCCCCCAAAAACTCAAGCCGCTCATTATCCCCATCGAGAAATCCCTGCTCGTTGGCATAGGACTTGTGGGTCAGTGCTTTGGTTAGCAGTTTTGGGTCGTTGAACTTCAGCGGTTGGAGTGGTTCCATAAATCTCCTCCAAGGCCATCTAGGCTTTGAAAACCAAATTCAGTAGTTCCCCAAAAAGTTCTTTCTATTGTGTTTTCTGGCTAACCCATTCTTCAACCCCATCCGCCAATGCTCTGGCCAACGCCTGCTGCGAGGCCGGATCCACAATCCACTCAAACTCAAAGGGGTTGATCATAAAGCCCAACTCCAGCAGCACCGAGGGAGCCACCGCAGGCCGGGTCAGCGCCAAATTGTTCCAAAAAACGCCATAGGAGGGGCGATCTAAGGTTTCAACTAGATAGTCGTGCAAAAACACGGCCAGATCATGGGCCTGAGCATGATACCAAAAGGTGCCCACCCCGGCAGTATTCAGCGCATCTCCACTGTCCGGCAGCGCGTTGTAGTGAATGCTCAATGCCAGGTCTGGCTCATCTCTTTGAATCTGCTCAGCCCGCTGGTTGGGGAGAACATCGTCATCGCCTTCGCGGGTCATGATCACCCTGGCTCCCCGCGCCACCAGCTCATCCCGCAGCAGCAGCGATACGGCCAGCGCCACATCCTTTTCGGGGTAGCCGTTGGGGCCGCGCGCGCCCAAGTCCTCGTCGCTGCCGTGCCCAGGGTCCAGCAGAATGGTGGTACCTCGCAGCGTTCCCGGCTGGCTTACGGTGGGCGGATGCTTCAGCGCCAGCACCAGGGTTGTCCCTTCGTAGCGCAGCGTATAGCCCCACTGCTGGTCGCCTCGAAACTGAAACGTGTATTCGGCCTTGTCTGGCAGCAGCGGTCGCCAGTCTAGCCGCTCCACCGCCGGATCGCTGCTGAAGAAAATCGTGTCAGTCTGGGGCGTCGTGTTGTGCAGCGTCAGGGCCAGGCTCCCTGCCGTCTGGTTAACGCTGACGGGAACGGGCACCTGCAGCGGAAACCGCACCTCCGTCCGGTCCTCTAGCTGGCGAGAGGTAATGCTGCGAATGAGGCTGCGTGGCGGCACCGCGCTCGAAAATACACGGGTTTCCGCAGCCCGAATCCAGCCGCCGTAGTCCAGGCGCAGCCAGTCGCCCTCGCGGCCTGTCACCGTAGCGCGGGTGCCCTGGGGCAGGGGGGTGAGTCGTGAGTAGTCGGTGCTGGGGCCGGTGCGGGCAGTGCCAGCTTCAGCCGTGACTTCGGCCACCTCGAAGCGCGTTGCGGGCAAGATTTCGAGAGTGCCGGGAGCTGTCTGGGTGAGGGTTTGACCGTTTAGCCTTAGCTGGTAAGTGGGGGCACCCAGATTACCGGCCGCTTCAGCCGTAAAGCAGCCTTCATAGCGCGTGGGGCCGCTTGCTGCTAGAGGTGTGTTCTGGCTGGTGAGCACCGCAGAGTTGGGCGGCAGATCCGGGGCTGCCTGAGGCTCCAGAGTGAGGGTTTGGCCGGAGAAAGAGACGGTAACTTGGGCATTGGCAGGGGCCGAAGCTCCCAGGCAAACCAGTTCTCCCGGCAGGCGAGCCAGGTTCACCGCAGGCAGCAGCGAACCCTCGACAAAGGCTGTGCCTGCAGGCAGCTCGGGCTGAGTTGGGAGTCGGGTGATCCGCAGCGTCAGGCTTTCGTCGCCCTGAGTCAGCGTAAACACGTTTTCGCCCATCGTCAGCGGCAGCGATGGCGCAAAATGCCCGGCTGGGCTGCGCGGCTCAATGACCTGACCGTTAATCTCAATGGGCTGGTCAGGATCGCCTGTGCCAATGAAAAAAATCTGGTCAGAGACCGTCTCATGATTGTCGGGCGGGTATGCCACAAACAACGCGGTATTGCCCCAAGCAGGACGGATCATGCTCACAGTTCCTACCAGGCTCACCGGCAGAGCCCAGGCCAGAAATTTGCCCATCAACGCGACTTCTAGATAACGCCTTCTGTTCAGTCTACGGCGTAGAGGAGCGCGTCTGAACTAGGCGACCTCTGCCATCACCGTCTTGATATCCCGCACCAGCGCGTCAATGTCCTCATGGTTGGTGCGCCAATCGCACATCAGCCGCATGCCTCCCACACCAATAAAGGTGTAGAAGATCCAGCCCAGGCTTTGCAGCTGAGCCATAGCGGGCTCTGGCATCTGCACAAACAGGGCGTTCGCCTGGCGGGGAAACATCAGGCGAATGCCAGGAATAGAGCTGAGCTGATGCTCTAGATAGGCCGCCATCTCATTGGCATGCTCAGCGTTTCGTAGCCAAGCACCCGAATCTAGCAAACCTAGCCAGGGGGCTGAGATAAAGCGCATTTTGGAGGCTAGCTGCCCTGCCTGCTTGCAGCGATAGGCAAAGTCTTCGGCCAGGGCTTTGTTGAAAAAGATAATGGCTTCTCCCACAGCCAGACCATTTTTGGTGCCGCAAAAGCAGAGCACGTCTACGCCCACTTTCCAGGTCAGTTCGGCGGGGGTTTTGTGGGTAGCTGCGATCGCATTGGCAAACCGCGCCCCGTCCATGTGAATCCGCAGTCCATAGCGCTGCGCCACCTCCTTAAGCGCCACCAGCTCATCAACGGAGTACAGCGTGCCGCACTCCGTTGTCTGAGTCACGCTGATTACCTTGGGTTTAGGAAAGTGAATGTCAGTGCGCTGAACGATCATCTGCTCCACCGCCGCCGGGTCGAGCTTGCCGTTCTCACCCTTTACCAATAGCAGCTTCGACCCATTGGAAGCGTACTCCGGCCCCCCACACTCATCGGTCTCAATATGAGCCAGCTGATGACAAATCACGCTGTGGTAAGACTGACACAGCGAAGCCAACGCTAGCGAATTGGCAGCCGTGCCGTTGAACACAAAAAACACTTCACAGTCTGTCTCAAACAGCGCCCGCAGCTTGTCGCTAGCCCGCTGAGTCCACTCGTCATTGCCATAGGCCGGCGCATCTCCCGGATTGGCCGCCAGCATATAGTCCAGTGCTTCTGGGCAGATCCCCGAATAGTTGTCGCTGGCAAATTGTTTAGACGCAAGTCTTGGTTTAACAGCTACCACAGCAAAGTTTTCCACGAGACGACATCTTTTGCAGCTTACCGAGGTTTCTGCGAAGGGCTAGTTCGCTGGGATTCAGTTTGCATCTACCCCTCCACCCACATACCCCTCTACCCCTCCCCGCGTCTCTTCTGCCGTCGCCCCTAAACTTTTTCCTGCGCTGGGGGAGTCAGCTTCCGCTTAACCAGGACTGACTCCAGCTGGCGCAGGAGCTGGAAGTCTTCTTGGGGCAGGGCGTAGCGTCCATTGGCAAAGGCTTCTTCTGAGGGGCGGCTCTCTAGAAAGGTGAATGCTTGGCGAAACTCTTTGGGTCCGGCAGCGATGGGGGCATCCATGTGGCAGGGAATGATGCGCTCAAACTGCCAGGCTGCAACCCAGTCGGCCCAGGCGATCACTTCTTTTGGCCCTCTGGGGAAGATCAGCGTTTGCAGGACGGGGGCGACTAGCAGGCGGCCTTTACCCCGTAGCGTCTCAAAGGCGAGCGGCCAACTGGGCTGCCAGCGAAATGGGTAGAGGCCAAAAAAGTTGCGCCGTGAGCGATCGGGGGCGTTGAGTGCCTCACGCAACAGCTTGCCGGTCTTCTCTACGTCCAGAGCACTGGGCCGAAAGTAAAACCCAAACAGGCAGATGCGCTGCCAGCCTTTGCGACGGTTAGCCGGCGTGTCTTGCGGCACTTCCAAAGCGCTGTCCTTGGC
>JACVRP010000378.1 GCA_014534385.1 Cyanobacteria bacterium Co-bin13 | reverse complement strand
GCCCAGGAGCGGCCCTGCCCCAGTCCAGCCACAAAGGTCACAGTGGCCAGCGACAGGATGACGTACAGCAGGGTATGACTAAATTTGTCGAACTTGCGGGTCAGCGGCGTGCTCAGGCTGCTGCGCTGCTCGATGGACTGGGAGATCTGGCCGACCTCTGTGGTGTTGCCGGTGGCCACTACCACACCGCTGCCCTGGCCAAAGGTGACGAAGCTGCCAGCAAAGGCCATGTTAATGCGCTCGGCTAGCGGCGTATCTCCCGGCAGGGGGTCGGTGGCTTTGTTAACCGGCACCGATTCTCCGGTGAGGGCCGACTCGTCTACCTGCAGCCCCCGCACGGTGAGCAGCCGCAGATCGGCGGGCACCTTGTCACCTGAGGTCAGCAGCACCACGTCTCCCGGCACCAGCTCTTGGGAGGGGATCTGCTGCTTTTTGCCGTCGCGCATCACGGTGGCTTCGGTTGTGACGGCTTTGGCTAGGGCTGCGATCGCACCCTCCGCCTTCGACTCCTGCACAAAGCCAATGATGGCGTTGATCATCGTCACGCCCCAGATCACGGCCGCATTGGTCCAGGAACCGAGGAAGGCTTTAATGATCCCGGCAACGATCAAGATGTACAGTAGGGCCTGATTAAACTGCAGCAAAAACCGCAGCCAGGCAGGCTTACCCGGTTTGGCCTCCAGCTCATTGGGGCCATATTGGCGGCGGCGCTCAGTCACCTCTGCCAGGGTCAGCCCCTGATCAGCATGGCTCTCTAGCTGCCGGGCCACGTCCGCAGCCGACAACTCGTAGTAGCTCCCTGCAGAGGAGTTCTCTTTGGTAATTGTTTGCATAACCATTCGTGGGATAGGGTAGTCAGACCGGCTCAGCAGCGGGACCAATTCCTCCCCAAGAGGCGCAGCAGTCCGTGCTGAAACAGCGCCAGGCAGACACCAGCCTGCAGCTTTTCCCAGATCCTGTCAGGCAAAGCTGCAGCCGCCCTGTAGCCCAAGAGTAAACTCGCTGTGGGCTTTAAGGTTCTTTATAGTAAGGATTGAGTTTCTACCTCAGCGCCCCCTCACCCTACTGAAGCCAGGTCAGATTTTTGGGAGTAATTCGGGGGGATTTCGGGGGGATCGGGCGATTCAGGCCCACTGCCGCAGCCGGTAGCCCAGCCCGTGCACCGTCTCGACAAAGTCATCAGGGGCCCCTGCTGTTCTGAGCTTTTGCCGCAGGGTGCGAATGTGGGTTTTGACGGCCTCTTCGGTGGGGGAATCTCCGGCAGACCAGAGCCGCTCGATAATGCCGGGGCGGCTCAAAACCCGCCGACCATTCGCCACCAGCAGCTCCAGCAGCGCATATTCCTTAGGCGTCAGGGTCAAGGGCTGGTCGGCGTAGGTGACCTCGTAGGTGCTGGGGATGAGCTGCAGCGGCCCCCAGGTCAGGGTGGGGTTGGCGGTGGGGCTACCTCGCCGCAGCAGTGCTCGAATGCGCGCCATCAGCTCATCCAGGTCAAAGGGCTTGACCATGTAGTCATCGGCCCCCGCATCAAGGCCCAGGATCTTGTCAGCCTTAGTATCGCGCGCCGTTAGCATAATCACCGGAATCGTCGCGTTGCGGGCTACCGCTCCCCGCGCCCGCAGCATCTGGCAGAGTCGGATGCCGTCGAGTTTGGGCAGCGTTACATCCAGCACCACCAGCTCATAGTCCAGAGCATTGACGTATTCCCAGGCAGCTTCTCCGTCTTGGGCCACATCCACCTGATACTGGCGGTGGGTCAATGCCTCCGTCAGCATGTCGGCAATCTGAGCATCATCTTCGACCACCAAAATACGCATGGAGCTTAGAAGCAGCAGACTTTAAAGTGAGAAGAAAAGTTAAAAGGTTGAAGGGGGAGCGCTTCTGGCTCTCATACCCATTTCCCCCATCCACTCTAATGCACCGTTTGCTCAAACGGCTGGCCCCATGACTGCAAACCCCGCGAGTTTAAGCCCCCCGAATTCCAGCACCTTTTCCAGCCCAGCAAATTCGAGCACCGTGAAATGGTCGGTAGAACGCCTCTGGGTGACGATAGCCTTTTGCCTGGCGCTGCTGCTGATGGGTCTGGTCAACTTCATCTCCTATCAAAATGCCACCCAGCTGATCGACCGGGCGGTACAGCTCAAGCAGACCAATGAGCTGCTGACCACCCTCACCGATGTCTCGGCCACCCTCACCGATGCTGAGTCACGTCGCTGGCGCTACATCTTGTTCAACGATCGGCGGGAGCTAGAGGCCTACGACCAGGCCATAGAGAGCCTGGATCTAAAGCTAGAGCAGCTGCGGCAGCCGCTCACTGACAAGCCCGGACAGGAGCAGCGCCTCGATCAGCTAGAAACCTTAATTCATCAGCGGCGGCAGCTATTGGCCCAGTCCACAGAGCTTTATCGCCAAACGCGATCGCTACTGACCGCAGAGCATCCCCTACTGGTGCAGGCCAACCACAACCAGGCTCAGATCTACCACATCATCGCCGAGCTAGAAATTACCGAACAGGAGCGGCTAGAAATTCAGGTCAAACAGTCCCAAGCCAGCTCCCAAGCCCGCATGATCATTGAGATCTGCGGCACAAGCCTGACCTTTGCCGTGCTTTTGGGGGTCTATGCGCTACTCTACCGGCAGATGTTTAAGCGGCAGGAGCTAGAGCAAATGCAGCAAAAGCTGGCCCAGGAAAAGGAGCTGGGAGAGCTAAAGCTGCAGTTTTTTTCGATGGTCTCCCATGAGTTTCGCACGCCGCTCAGCAGCATTTTGGGGTCGGCCCAGCTGCTGCGAGAGACGCTGTACAGCGCCATCGATGCCACAAAACTCAAGGGCCTGCTTCGCATTCAGGCTTCAGCCCGACTCATGACGCAGCTCCTAAACGACATTTTGACGCTGGCCCGGGCCGATGCGGGCAAGCTGGAGTGCAGGCCCGAATCAATTGAAATTCAGTCCTTCTGCCTCAACCTGATCGAAGACCTGCAGCTGCTCAACGAGCCGCCCAGATCGATCCAGTTCAGCCAGCAGGGCAGCTGCACCCACGCCTATCTAGACGAGAAGCTGCTGTACTCAATCTTGAGCAATTTGCTCTCCAACGCCATTAAATATTCCCCGCCAGACAGCCCGGTCTACTTCACTCTCTGCTGTAAGCCAGAGAGCATCGCCTTTCAGGTTAAAGACGAAGGGATGGGCATTGCCCCTGAAGATCAGGCTCAGATCTACGAGCCCTTCATTCGCGGCAAGAACATCGGCAACACCACTGGCAGCGGCCTGGGCATGGCCGTGGTTAAGAAGTGCCTTGACTTGCACCAGGGCGAAATTGAGCTAGAGAGTGAGGTGGGCGTGGGCACCACCTTCACCCTTAAGATCGCACAGCCCTCAGCGGCTCCAGCCGGTCCAGGGACGCTGCCTTTACCCACCCAGGCTCGTTAGATCACCAGGCGCTTGAGTAAGACCAGGGAGCGGGCTACCACAGGTACAGCCTGCTCGCCCGTAAAGATCCGCTCCTCGGTGACAAAGCGCGGCTCTTTGGTATCGATCTCCATAGCCCAGCGGTCGCTTTGAAAGGCCTCGGGCAGGTTAAATTCAATCGTCTCGTAGTGGGCATTGAAAAACATCAGGAAGCTGTCGTCGCTGACCCGCTCACCCTGAGGACCAGGGCTGGGAATGCGATCGCCATTCAAAAACACGGCCATCGACTTGGCGTAGCCCACATCCCACTGTTCTTGGGTCATGAGGCTACCGTCGGGGTTGTGCCAGCTGATGTCATTCACTTCCTCACCGTGAATCGCCTGCCCCTGGAACCACTTGCGCCGCCGGAAGACCCGGTGCTGCTTGCGGAAGTAAATTAGCTCCCGACAGAAGTTGATCAGGTCTTGGTTGCCCTCCGGCAGTTCCCAGTCAAACCAGGAGATCTCGTCGTCGTGGCAGTAGGCGTTGTTGTTGCCCATCTGAGAGCGCCCGATC
>JACVRP010000521.1 GCA_014534385.1 Cyanobacteria bacterium Co-bin13 | reverse complement strand
TTTTTTTGTTTGGGGGGCGCCCACCCCCCCCCCACTTCCTAAATTCCTGACCAAGTGCCTAAGCCCATAAAAAATCTCTGTCAGAACTGACAGAGATTTTGAAGCTTAAAGCAGCATTAGCTGACAAACTCACGAACTACCGGTAAATGCCACTTCGGGAAACTTAGACTGAGCCTCAGTCATAGGTCGGCCTTTCCCTTCTTCCTGCCAGTAGTTAATGATTTCGGTGGCCTTATTGAGCAGATCGATCCGCTCAGTTTCCTCGATCCAGGGTTTGCCTTCCAATTCCGTCTTCATTTGCTCCCATGCATCATTGCGGGGCCAGAAGAAATAGGAAGTGAGAGGACTGGTGCCCTTCCCTACGACCTGGTCGACAGCCAGTGCGACATCGTTCTCAAGCCAGAGAACCTTTAGGACAAATCTTGACAAAGAAACCTCCGCTGCGACCTTGGGCAAAAATACTACAGTCCACTATCTTACCGTAATTGTTACTTTCGATAAAGGTTCTGGGTTAGCCCGATGACACAACCTGCCAGCCAAGCCATTGCCGTATTTGATATTGACGGCGTTTTAAGGGATGTTAGCGGCTCCTACCGCCGGGCTCTGGCAGATACGGTGGAGGCTTTTACCCAGGGGAAGTACCGTCCGAGCGTGGAGGAGATTGATTGGTTAAAGCGCGAGGGCTGCTGGAACAACGACTGGGAAGCTTCTCAAGAGCTGGTCCTGCGGTATTTTGAGGGTCAGGGAACGGCCCGTCAGGCAGTCCCCCTGGACTACGCGGCAGTGGTGCAGTTCTTTCAAAGCCGCTACCGAGGCCCCGATCCCGGCAATCCAGACCGCTGGACTGGCTACATTGCAAGCGAGCCTATTTTGGCGGGGCGTGACTATTTTGAGGGCCTAACTCAAGCTGGCATTGCCTGGGGCTTTTTTAGCGGGGCCACCCGAGGCTCGGCCCAGTTTATTTTGGAGCGACGCATTGGCCTAGAAGCCCCGGTCTTGGTGGCAATGGAGGATGCGCCGGGGAAGCCCGACCCCACTGGGCTGTTCTCTGTTGCTGAAACGCTATCTAGCAAACATGAGCTAGCTGCTCGTGCCCCAGTTGTGTATGTTGGCGACACGGTAGCCGACATGCAAACCGCTGTGGCGGCTGCCCAGCAGCGATGCGATCGCACTTGGTTGGCAGTTGGGGTCTTACCGCCCCACGTTCGCCAGCAGGGGTCGGCCTACGCTGCGGACTACGGTCAGGCCCTGCGGCAAGCGGGCGGCATTGCTGTTTTAGACGAAGTAGAGCAGCTCCGGCCGGAGCAAATTCAGGCTCTGGTGTCTGCGGCGCTTGTGGAAAAAACCCACTAGGCCAGGCCACCGTGGCCCCCTCAAAACCAGCCCCCCATCTGCCCAATAAAACAGGGGGCACTGGGTGTCCCCTGTAATAGAATCGCTTTGCCACTACCCTATGGGATGGAGCGACCGCTTAGAGTCAGCTTGCGGCTACGCGACGGCGCAGGGTTAAGGCTCCACCGCCAACGACTAGCATCCCGAGCAGGACGGAGGGTTCAGGCACCGCAGAGGGCGCTCCTTCCTGAATGCCGCGCACCACAAAAACGACGTCGTTAAAGTCGCGGTCAGACCCCTGCTGCTGGGTGCCAAAAAGATCTTCAAAGGCCAGCAGGACATATTTCTGCTGCTCGACCGTATCGAAGTACTCAAAGGCCAGCAGGTGCTCTAGCCGATCAGGGTTGTTGGCAGGGTTGGCTCCGTAGATATGGCCGCTGGCGTTTTTGAACCCGTTGGCCTTAATCATGAAGTCAAGCTGAGTGGGGCCACTGAAGCTACCCAAGCTCACCCCCGTTCCCAGGGTCAGAGCTCCATCCTTCTCAGGCAAAATACTCTGGGTCGAAGAGACGTCATTGAAAATCAGCGTGCTGGATCCGCCATTGGCGCTGTAGAAAAGCTGGTTCCGATAGCTAGCCCCCTCATTGATGAAGAAGACATCCACCGGATCGACGCCATTCCAAAAAAGCGACTGGGGATTTAGCAGGGTGAGTGCGGAATCGTTGAGGAAATTTCCCTCAACATTGACTTTGGAGTTGAAGGTACTCCAGAGATCCTGACGCAGGGTAATGGCGTGGGCTGGCTCTGTGGCTGCGAGACAAACAGAAGCAGCCGACGCTGCAACCAAACTGGCTACAAACGCACGGTTCATGGGGAACTCCTTAGCGGAAATTAGCTGAAGACAGGGTTTGGGAACACCTCGGGGGCCGCCCAGTGAGCGGGGTAAGCAGCGACTCGGGCAAACAGCAATTTAAAAGCTGCTTGGAAGCCCAAAAGGCTACCAATGAATCAGCATTCTCATCGTAGGCGTTTCCGTTTGCCCGGTCGTGGGTGATTACCTCAGATTCATCTCAATTTTCGGCCTGAATTCTGTGAAGAAATCATGAGGCAAAATATAGCGATAGCCACTGGTGTTAGGACGGGGTGCAGGGGTTCCACCCCTGGCTGGGGGCGCAGCCCCCACACCCCCAAAAAATCGGATGTCCTGAGCCATGTGGCGACGGCTATATCAGGACACAGATTTTGAAAGGACATTGGGCTGACCTCCCAGATTAATTTCGTTCGCAACCCGCTCCCCTCGCAGAGGATACCTGGGAGAGCTATAGAACAGGCCAGGAATCCAGTAGGGTGGAAGAGGACAGTCCCAGGACAGCTGGATGTCTAGATA
>JACVRP010000147.1 GCA_014534385.1 Cyanobacteria bacterium Co-bin13 | reverse complement strand
TGGGCTGCTTAACAACGTCGCTAACTACCAGGTCACCGTCAAAGAGTTGCCCGACCAAATTATCTTTCTGCACCAGGTACAGCCGGGCGGAGCCGACAAGTCCTACGGCATTGAGGCAGGGCGACTGGCAGGCCTGCCGCCCTCGGTCATCAGCCGGGCCAGAGAGGTCATGGGCGAAATCGAGAAACACAGCAAGATCGCTGTTGGCCTTCGCAAAGGTCGCCGCCCTACCAACGGCAAAGCCAAAGAGTCTCCCCACCCCTTGCCGGAAAGCGACCCCACTGAGCAGCTCGACATTTTTAACCTGTAGGAACGCTGAGTTAATGCTCAGTTGACCAGCCGCACCCGGCCCCTGCGAATTAGGTCCAGCACATGGTTGATTTGGGTGCGATCAAGGGGGGAGAGGGTAGGGTCACTCAATATGGCGGAGGTGAGCCATAGGTGGTCCCTGCGAGTTAGCGCGCCCTGCTCAATGGCATGTCTGGTCAGACGTTGAATTTGAGGATGATCGTTGATTGGAACGACTGACAGCATAAGGTTTGTGTTAGTAACGATTTTGAGGAACTTGTGTATAGCGATAGCCACTGGTGTTAGGACGGGGTTCAGGGTTGGAACCCCTGGCTGGGGGCGCAGCCCCCACACCCCCAAAAAATTGGATGTCCTAAGTTATGTGGCGACAGCTATAAATCGAGGGTTTGCCGCAAAGGACAGGCTGCAAAAGAACGGTGCCTGAAGCACATAAGGACATGCCGAGAGACTTCCGGAGAGAAAGTCCCTCATCGACCTGATGGGCTGCTGCGCTCTGCTATTGAAAGAATGCCCCCAGCGCTGTAGCCCCGCTCGCTGCCTCTAAAAAGCTTTGATAAAAGGCATTAAAGCTCTCGTAAACCCTGACCAACAGCGGGAAATTACCGATCTAAAGCAGACCCTGCCTGTCTACTGTAGAGATGCTGGGCGGAACCTTGTCCGAAAGGCTTTAGGGCGGGTTTGGCAGCGATTTGGCGGCCAAGGATTCTGCCGGAGATTAAGTTAAAGGATTAAGTTAAAGACAGAAGTGGCGCTCTAGCGGCTAAGCAGGCTAGCTGCTGGCGATTCCCAGATAGCCCCACCTGGTTCCATCCAGTTAACTCCACCCGTGACCCAATGCAAATCTACCGGCTCAGTGCGCTCTCCGATAACTATATCTTTGTGCTCCACGACCCCCTAAGCAATACGGCAGCCGTTGTCGATCCGGCAGAACCTGGTCCGGTGCTAGAGCAGCTAGAAAGGTTGGCAGCCCCGCTGGTGACTATCTTTAACACCCACCACCACAGCGATCACGTGGGAGCGAATCGGCAGCTGCTGCAGCGTTTCCCTGCAGCGATTGTCTACGGTGGGGCTGAAGATCGAGGTCGCATTCCTGGGCAAAGTGTTTTTCTAAAAGAAGGGGATACGGTTAGTTTTGGGGGGCGCACAGCCCAGGTCTTGTTTGTCCCCGGCCACACCCGCGCCCATATTGCCTACTACTTTCCGCCCCAGACCGCAGGGGACTGGGGCGAGCTATTTTGCGGCGATACACTGTTTGCCGGTGGCTGCGGGCGGCTGTTTGAGGGCACTCCGGCTCAAATGGTTAACTCACTCACGCAGATCCGGCAACTGCCCGACCAAACGCGCGTCTGGTGCGCCCATGAATACACGCTGAACAACCTCAAGTTTGCGTTGACGGTAGATGGCGCAAACCATGAACTGCAGCAGCGGTTTGAGGCTGTTCAGGCTGTCCGTCAGCGTCAGGAGGCCACTGTTCCCTCCCCGCTGGGCCTAGAAAAAGTCACCAATCCTTTTTTGCAGTGGGACAATCCTAGGCTGCAAAAGACTGTGGATACCTCTGATCCGATTCAGGCTTTCGCCCGACTGCGCGGGCGGAAGGACCAGTTTTAGCCTCATTTTGATGCTTGACGGTCAAAATATTCCTTTAAAAGGCTCTTCTGTGAGCCCTCGCAAGACCGCTACAATAGCAAACGATGCTGATGCAAGTTAGGCGGGTCACTCCCAATGATGCTCAAATCAACCACGCGACACATTCATATCTACACCGCTGAAGTTAAAAACGACGAGCTGGTGCCCAATGAAGGTGTGTTGACCCTGGACGTTGATCCAGATAACGAGTTCAACTGGTCAGATGAGGCTTTACAACAGGTCTACCGCGAGTTTGATCGGCTGGTAGAAGCCTCGGCGGGAGAAGAGCTGACCGACTACAATCTGCGCCGCATCGGCTCTGACCTAGAGCATTTTGTGAAAGGCCTGCTGCAGCGGGGCGAAATTAGTTATAACCTCAAGAGCCGCGCCCTCAACTACACTATGGGTCTGCCGCAGGTAGTTGCCAACGAATCGGCGGCGTCTTAAGGTAGCCAGCAATTTCAGTTTTGTATATGGCCCCGGCAAGTGATCCAGTGCCCTAACCCTGCCTGTCAGTCGGTTAATGATGTCGGTCAGACCGTTTGTCAAGTCTGCCAAACGCCTCTGGTGCGTCGCTTTCTGTGGGTGGCAGATAACGATTTGTCCGCTTTTAAGCGCAATAGTCTGCTGGCAGAGCGGTTCCAGGTATGGGCTCCCCATATTCTGTTGGACATTCGGCCCAGCCGGGAACTGCCTTCACTGGAGGAATTGCCCGACCCAGTCGTACCCTATTTGCGGCTGGCTACCTTACCCCTACACATTCCCAGACCCTTTACAGTGCTGAGTTTGCCCAACAAGGCTTCTCTGCTACTGCTGGAAGATGCGCCCCTAGCCACAAACGCCGACAGCAGCGGTCACCTTGATGTCCGGCTTTTGCCGAGTTTGACGGAGCAGTGGGCGTCGTCGTCGCCGCTGCGACAGCTAAACTGGCTGCGGCAGGTGGCTCTGCTCTGGACTGCGTTGGCGGAGGTCGCGGTTGAGGCCAGCCTGCTGCAGCCAGATTTGCTGCGGGTTGATGGCTCGGTGCTGCGGCTATTGGCACTGCGGACTGGCAGGGGCAGCCCGACACTGGTTGACTTGGGCCGTCAGTGGCAGGGGCTGGTGGCCACCGCCCATCCGGCTGCGCGGGAGTATTTGGGGGGGGTGGTAGCGCAGCTTTGTAGCCGCAACCTCGCATCAGCGATCGCACTTGAGCAGTCTCTCGAACAGGCCATCGCCACCCTATTTCAGGGTCAGCCAGTGCGGCTGGAGACGGCTACCCTTACCGATCAGGGGCCCAGCCGAGCGCGTAACGAGGATGCCTGCTACCCGGACAGCGGCAGCGTTACTCAGGGAACCGTGCAGGCGGCTGCGCTGCCCTCAACCCTGACCCCGCTAGTCGTTGTTTGTGACGGCATTGGTGGCCACGAGAGCGGCAATGTCGCGTCTCAGCTAGCCATTCAAACGGTGCAGCAGCAGCTTACACCGCTGTTGCAGACGCCTACCCTGGCTCCTGCTGTCGTGACTGAGCGACTAAAGCAGGCGGTTAATGCAGCGAACGATGCCATTGCCCAGCGCAATGACCAGGAGCACCGCCAGGATCGAGAGCGCATGGGCACCACCCTGGTGGTGGCCCTGATCTATCCTCCCTATCTGTTCATTGCCCATTTAGGCGACAGCCGAGCCTACCGAATTAGCGCCCAAAGCTGCTGTCAGATCACGTTAGACGACGATGTGGCTGCCCGCGAGACTCGATTGGGCTATGCCCTTTACCGCGACGCTTTGAATTCTCCCAGTGCGGGGGCCCTGGTGCAGGCTCTAGGCATTGGCGAGTCGGGCTACCTGCAGCCTACGGTGCAGCACTTTTTACTAGATGACGACAGCCTGTACTTGATCTGCTCTGACGGGTTGAGTGATTTTGAGCGGGTTGACTCTTTCTGGCTCTCAACCATCCGTCCGGCAGTGCTGGGCCAGGTAGTGCTGGCTCAGGTCGGGCAGCAGCTGGTCAACCTGGCTAACGGCTATAACGGTCACGACAACGTGACGGTGGGCCTAGTGTCTCTATCACCGCAGCCCGCCCAGTCCTTTACAGCCCTGCCAGCGGCGGCATCAGGTCCCACCCCGACGGCAGACCCTGCAGGCGTAGCGACAGTGCTTCAAGGTCCGACCCGGCTGGTAGAGCCCCCGGCTACGGTTTTGCCGCCAACTGCCCCTGCCAAAGGTCGAACCCGGCGTAGCCCCTGGCCCTGGCTGGTGGGCGTGGGTGCGATCGCAGCTGCTTTGCTGAGCTCCCTGTGGTGGCTCAACCAAACGCAGCAATCGGCCCAGCCGCTGGAGTCACTCCAGCTATCGCGGTTTACGATCACCCCGCGCCTGACCCCGGACTCCCCCCTTTCGAGCGCAGTTTCAGTGAATTCTTTTTGGCAGGTGCGGGCGACTCCGGCTCCAGGGGGCGGCGCTGGCACTGGGCTACTGAGCCTGCAGCCCGGTGCCGAGCCGAGTCTGGCTGCTCCATCTGCCGGAGAGAATGCGCCGCTCATTCCGGCAGGCAGTATCCTGAAAGTTATCAGCCGTCGGGCGACGCCAGACCGCAATCAATGGGTGCGTCTTCAGGTGTGTTCGATTCCATCGGGGGCGTCGCTGGCTGAGACACCCCAGGAAACAGATTCAGGGGCTCCGGCAGTGCTGCCCAATCCGGCTCCGGCTGCCCTTTCTGAGCAGCTGTCGCAGCCGGGTGAGGAGGGCTGGATTTTAGAACCCCAGTTTACCGCTGCTGCAATCGGTTTGTCTGCGATTACGCCAACGCAGCGGGGAACCTGTCCCTAGTCCTGTGCCCTACCCTGCCTTGAAACGCGTCTGATTCTTCTGAATCTTGCCGGCCTCCGGTCTCCATCCCCCAACCTCTGCTGGTGACCTCCCACTGTGCCCATGTCTTCCCCCGACTTTCTTTGCCTGCGCATAGCCATTGCTCGCTTGACCACGCCTGAGTCAAATCACTTTGCGATTTGGGTGCTAGAGAGCCCTTTTCCCGGAGGATTTAACCACCACGATCGCATTTGGGACGAGCGGCTGTCGCAGATTTGGCAGAGCTGGCAAGAATTTTTTTCGCTGCGGGGGCTGCCCCAGGTGCCCCACGTTCCCTCTGCTTATGTGCCCCAGTTTGTCCTTGAAGATGCGCTCAATGCCGTTCTGCCCCCAACCCAGCCCGGAGCCAACTACACCAGCCGCTTGATGCAGGGTCTGGGTATGACGCTTTGGCAGTGGCTGTTTAGCGGCCCGATTGAGCAAAGCCTGGAGCGCAGCCTGGGCATAGCCATGGGCCAGGCTCGTCCTCTGCATATTCGGCTAGAAATTCGAGACCCGGAGCTGATTAGCCTGCCGTGGGAAATTATGCAGCCCCAGTCTGGGCGTCCGGCCATCTCTCTGGGGCAGCAAGTGCTGTTTAGTCGCTCGACCAGTGCCGTTGACCCGTTGCCAGATCTGGATCTTGACGAAAGTCTGCGAATTTTGCTGGTGTTGGGCAGCGATGAGATCTCCAGTGCGGAGGGCCAGAGCGATCGCACGCCCGTGCTACAGCTCCATGAAGAAGCTCAGGTGCTCAAGGACTTGCTGGAGCAGGGAACCTCTGGGCTGCGGCGGCGGCTGGTCGATAAGGTGCCCTGTCTGGTGCACACTCTGGTAGAGCCTGACCCGGCCACCGTGATTCGGGAGCTAGAGACGGGGCGCTACAACGTGTTCTTCTACGCGGGTCATGGTGTGCCTGCCCCAGATGGCGGACTGCTTTTTCTGCAGGCTCAGGCCCCCCTCAACGGCACCGAGCTGGCCCAGGTTTTGACCCGCTGCCGAATTAAGCTCGCCGTATTTAACACCTGCTGGGGAGCCCAACCCGATCAGCGCAGCCAGGCGGCCATTCCCCGCAGCAGCTTGGCAGAAGTGCTGCTGCACCACGGGGTGCCCGCTGTGCTGGCAATGCGAGACTCGATTGCCGATGACGAAGCCCTGAGCTTTATTCAGGCGTTTTCCCAGGCGTTGGCAGAGCGGCATCCGGTGGAGCAGGCCATTGCGATCGCACGGCAGCAGCTCTTAACCATCTATGGCTTTAACAAAGCTCCCTGGACGCTGCCGGTGCTCTATATGCACCCCCAGTTTGATGGGGTGATTTTAGAAGCGCCTCGCCGCGACGTTACTCGCTTGCCAGGGGAGGAAGGGCAGGCCAAGAAATTTGCGGCGGTGCGGTCTGTGGAAGATCCGGCCAAGGTCTGGCCGATCTATGGCGGCCTGATGCACGTGGGCCGCTTACCCGACAACGATCTGGTCATTCCCGAGCCGTGGGTGTCGGGGCAGCACGCTGAAATTTTCTGTCGCAATGTGTCAGTGGGGGGCCAAACCCAGGCCACCTACTTTTTGCGCGATCGCTCCCGCTTTGGCACCTACTGCTATTTGGAGGGTATTTGGCAGCATATCCATCAGCAGGAGGTAGCGCTCAACCTGGGCACCCAGCTACGCTTTGGCAGCCATGAGGGGCGGCTTTTAGAATTCATTATTGAGGGTGGGGCCTCCAGGCTTTCCTGAGCGGTTTTTACGAGCTGTTTCTAAAGTTGGTGCCTTAAATCCAAACGGTCTAGGTAATATGACGTAAATTGATCCCCCTTTCAAAATCCTATGCGGAATGCCCAAAAGCAGCCGTGTAGCTATGGTTGTTCACTTCTACAGCATCAGTGCATCCTACGAATCTACAATGGCTAACGATTCCCGTCCTTCTCACTCTGCCGAGCCACCCATGAATGCCGAACTTGACCTGCTGCACAGCATTCTAGATCCCAGGCCAACCTATCCCTGGAATCCCTACACTCCGGATAGCGAAGCCTACTTGGCCGAGTTAGAAGCTAGCTGGGACGAGACAGGCACAGTAGATGCGATCGCAGCTGGCTGGCAGATGCTTTCAGCCCAGCTAGATACCCTTTGGCCGACGGCCCCCATCGAGCGAGCCGCTGCTCTGGCAACCGCCCTAGCGCAGCAGTTTACAACCTTGCCAGATCAGATGTTAAATACCCTGGCCGATCAGGCGCTGGCGCTGGCCAATACCGGGCGACCCCTCATAGATCAGCTAGTGCAGTCTGTGCAGGCAGTTTTAATGGGCTGGGACAAGGAAGACCTGGAAGCATTGGCCCGGCCTCTGGCCTACTCCCTACGGGACGGGCGTAGCGAAATTTTGGATCTCCATATTCGGGCTTTACAGCAGTCTGACTGGGCTGCTCTCTCGGAGGTTGAAAAAGCGCGGCTCAGCCTGGCCGTTGCCTCCGTTGCCCTTAACCAGGCCGCAGAATTAGGCAAATCTTCACTTTAGCGCTGGTGGTTCTGGCCTCCCTCTAGTCAGTTTCCCTTCAAGTAGAGGGGTTCTAGGTAAAGCGGTTGGGTAGAGAATGAGCGCCTGGCTGCTACTGCCGCCAGAGATCGATTGGAGTTCCTGAATTTTCCAGCGGCATTGATGGCGGCAGCACCTCATTCGTTGGCCCGGCTGCCCCGTCCCTGGGAGCAGGGCGCTCACTTGGGATAAGGAGCAATTCAGGAGACAGGCGCTGAACCTGCTCGGTAAAGTAGTCTTGGCGATGGCCCAGGTGCCTGGCCAAAATCAGCCCTTCTTGAAAGGCTGCCGCTGCTTCTGCTGGCTGCCCCAGATCCTCATAGAGCTGGCCCAACTGATCAAAGTTCTCCATAATGCTGTAGGCATCGTAGACCTGACGGTTGACCAGCAGCCGCTGCTGATACAGGTAGAGCACATCGTCTAAGCGGTTGAGCGCTCGATACACCAAGGCGAGCTCATCAACGACCTGACTGGCAATCTCAAACTGCTCCAGAGTAATGGCGTTGGTGTAGGCCGCCTGGTAGTACCGAGAGGCTGCGTCCAGGTTGCCTACCACCTGAAAATTTTGCGCGGTCGCCCGCTGCAGCTCTGGCACAAATTCAATAGCCTGACCCGCCTGGTAGAGGTCTAGCAGTTCCTGCTGTGCCGCAATGGCCTGCTCAAACTGCTGGGCCTGCTCCAGGCTAGCGATCTCTCGCTGCAGGTAGGGAGCACTCAGGGGGCTGATTTGCCCCTGCACCAGCTGATACAGCTCTCGGTAAGTAGTGGCTGCTGCCGAAAACTGAAACCAATCACTCTCAAGGGCGGCAACTTCTTCTAAATAGGCCTGATGCAGAATAGTGTTGCCAGCCGTTCGAGCGAGATCGGCAAGCTGGCGATAAAGTGCGATCGCATCTGTCGGCTCGCCCAGGATCTCAAACCCGGTAGCGATCTCGACCAATAGCCTTTGATCAAGAGGAGTAGCTGCGTCTACCTGCTGTCGTACCCGCCGGAGTTGGGCGGTTAAATGCTGCACCTCTTGAGTGCGCCCAGCTTCCCAGGCATAGCCCCCGACCCGCTGAATT
>JACVRP010000309.1 GCA_014534385.1 Cyanobacteria bacterium Co-bin13 | reverse complement strand
TGATAGCTAGGATAGGATTTGATCAGCTTGGGTGACAGTCACACGATTTAGGTCACCCAATTAGAGTCCCCTAAATAGGGTCACTCAAATGAGCGATAGGCCCCGTCATTAACCCTCATAGTCGGCCGCAATATCAATATCGAGCGTGTCTTCATCCACGTTGACAAAGAGCTGATTTGGGCGACAGCAAACCTGGCAATCTTCGATGTACGACTGATACGATCCGGCAGATAAATCAACAAAAGTTGTATTCGGCTCGCCACAAAAAGCACAGTAAAACTCAGCAGTAGACTGCATAACTCAGTTCAGCTCAAAGCTTTGATTAGTCATTACCCATCCACCCATCCACCCATCCACCCGCTACAAATCCTAAACCGCAACAGGCTCCCCCTGAGCCATCGCCTGCCCCAGGTGCTTCTTCAGCGTTTCCTTAGGCAGGGGACCCGCCAGGTGGTCCCAGGGCAGGGGCTGATCGAGATCCCAATCCGCGTGAACGTAAAATTCCAGCGGCGGCAGCTGGCCTTTAAAGTCTTTAAAGGCGCGGCGGTAGCTGCCTAGCGTATCGCCGTAGTGCCGCACCCGCTCCAGCAAGGGGGATAGCCTGCGATCACCCCTCGAAATTAGTGTCTGAATCACCGACCAGTTGTAGCTTTCGGGCCGAAAGTCAATGCCCTTGGGTCGCAGCTGCTTCTGCAAAAACTGCAGCCGCTTTTCAGCCTGCCGGTTCACCCCCAGCCACTGAAAAGGTGTGTGGGCCTTGGGCACAAAGGTGCTGCAGCCGAGGGTGAGCTTGAGGCCGGGAGCCGCTTTTTTGAGGCGCAGCATCAGCGCGGCAGTCTGCTCCAGATCCGCCATCTCTTCGCCAGGAATGCCTGCCATGCCATAGAGCTTGAGGCTGCTCAGCCCACCTGCCTTGGCGTTAACGGCAGCGGCAATGATGTCATCGGTTTCCAGCTTCTTATTGATGATCTGCCGCACCCGCTCAGAGCCACTTTCTACAGCAATAGTGACCGAGTGACTGCCGTGACGAGTCAGGGTTTCGGCCAGCTTCTGATTCACGGTGTTGGTACGGACTGAGGCAAGGCTCAGCCGCACATCGTCATGCTGGGGCTGATTGAGGTAATCCAACAGCGCGTCAAACTCGGGGTGCTGAGTCACCGAAGCCCCCAGCAGTCCCAGCCGGTTCGTCACCTTCAGGCCGCGCTCAATGGCGGGCAGCAGCGAAGCTTCCAAGCTGGCAGTCCGAAAGGGCAGCGTCAGGTAGCTGGCCAGACAGAAGCGGCACATTTCCGGGCAGCTGCGCACCACCTCCACCATGTAGATGTTTTCCCAGGCAGCCCGTTCGGTCACCACTGAAGAGGCCGAGAGCACGTTGCCCCGGTAAGTCTGCTTTTGCACTACTGCTGGCACGTCGGGATGGATGGGCGTAATGGCAGCAACACCCTCCTCCGGTCCGGCATAGGTGATCTCATACAGCGACGGCACATACAGCCCCGGCGTTTGAGCCAGGTGGCGCAGCCGGGTAGCGCGATCAGCCGAGCGAACAGCCTGATAGCTGTCGATAAAGCTGTCTAACAGCACCTCCCCATCGCCCAGCAAAATCACGTCAAAGAAGTCGGCAAAGGGTTCAGGATTGGCCGTCAACACCGGCCCACCGCCAAAGATGATCGGGTGCTCGGCCCCCCGATCCGCCGCCCGAATCGGAATCTGCAGAGACTCCAGCAGGCCCAAGATATTGATGTAGTCCAGCTCCCACGAAACCGAAAAGCCTACTAGCTCAGGCTGCGAAGGCAGGGACTCTTGATGATCGGTAAATAGGCGGCTGACTACCACATCCGCCCGCTGGGCAAAGGTGGCCCAGACAACCTGATAGCCCAGGCTGGTGATCCCAACGCTGTATTCGTTGGGAAAAGCAAAGATCAGCGGCACGGCTCCGGCTTCGGGCATTACCGGGTCGAATAGGAGCCGTTCATCAGCAAAGGGGGAATCAGTCACAGGAGTCAGGACGCTCGGGTAGATCCGTAATTCACGGAGGGTTCAATCTTGATCTTACAAAGTTGTCTTAAGGGATAGGGGAAAAGCCCGGTTATTCCTACTGGTTTGCAGGGTTCTCCAGGGTGGGCTACTTAAATTCGAGCTGGAAATTACGCAGACCCTCAGTGGGGCATCGTTGAATCTCGTGGAAAGTACGGTTTTAAGGGTCTCAGTGGCTAACCTAGCATGAAGCTAAATCAGGCTTAGCGGTATTACCAGGGCGCTCTAGCAGCCCTCTTTTTCAACCAGTTATTGGCAGCAGCCCTCCTCTGCCCTCTGCTCTTTGCCTTCTGCCTCAAACCCGCTGGCCTAGCCAGGGTTTAGCGTCGTGGGCCGAGTGCTTAGCCCACGTTCGAATTACGCTGTGCGATCGCACGACTATGAACCCCTCATTTCCCCCTTTACACGCCGCCGCTGGCTCCCTACCTCTGGAGCAGGCAACCCTGGTTCCCGCTGCCGAGACCTTAGCAGCCACTCGTAAGCTCACCCCTGAACAGCGCAAGTGCCTGCTGGCAGAGGCCCATCAGTGGCTCAAGCAGGGCATTGCCCAGTACCGCCAGGGGCAGTACACCCCGGCCCTAGCCATTCTGCAACAGTCGCTACAGGCCTACCACAGCCTGGCCCACCATAGCGGCGAGGGCAAAGTGCTGCTGACGCTAGCCAGCCTCTACTACCAGCTGGCAGACTACCTCTGGTCAATGGACTATGCGCGCCAGAGCCTCAACATGGCCCGCCGCATCGACGATCGCCACCTGTCCCAGCAGGCCCTGAGCTACCTGGGCAACAGCTACCGTCACCTGGGGGAGCTCAAAAAGGCCCTTGACTACATGACCCAAAGCCTGGTGCTGGCCCGAGATCTGGGGGACGCGCCAGCAGAAATGCGATCGCTCAACAACCTCGCCATTATTCACCGGATGCAGGGCCAACACGCTCAGGCAGCCAGTCTTTACGAAGCTAGCCTCAGCCTGGCTAAGGGCCTGCGAGATAGGACCACCCAGGAACAGGTGCTGCGCAATCTGGGCAACGCCCATCAGGCTATGGGCAACGTTTACCGGGCTATCGATGACTACGACCAGCTGCTGCAGCTAGCCTGCAGCCAGGCCAATACCGCCAGCGATCTGCGCCTAAGTCTGTGGGTGCTCCGCAACCTGATCAACGCCTGTCAAACCCTGGAAGACCACCCCCGCACCATTGGCTATCTACAGCAGCGGTTGGCCATTGTGCGCCGTCTGGGCGACACCCGCACCGAGGAGCAAACTCTTGATGGGCTAGCCAATAGCTATCGGGCCATCGGCGACTCTACCCGCGCCCTTGACTACCTAGAGCAACGCCTGCAGGTGCTAATTCAGATGAAAGATATGCCCCTGCAGCGCCAGGTCTTTGAAACCTTTCGCCAGGTCTGCCTCATGGCCGGAGCCCTCAAGCGCCTAGCCCCCTATCAGCGGATTTTCTCAGACTTTTCCCCTTAGAAGCTCGTTGTTTCCCTAGGGCAAATACTTCTGCACTACCGACCAGCCGCTCAAAGAAACCGCCGACAGCGCCAGAAAGAGAACCCCATTGAGCCAGAGATGAAGAGAGCGGGCCCAGGGACGGGTGGGGTGAATGCGGTTAGCGCTCCAGGCAGAGGCTATCACCAGCGCCACAACCACCAGCCCTGCAGGCAGGTGGACTGAGTGGCCCAGAGTGCCATACTCCCCTAAGGTGCCAATCACCCCAATGCTGAGCAGCAGCACTACCAGAGCAACCATGGCAATGCCGGTGGTGATATGGGCCCACCGCACCCAGCCAGGCCGGGCAGTCTTATGGGTGCGGGCATACCTGAGCCAGCCACCCAAACCGGCCAAAACAAAGTAGGCCGAGAGGGTTAACCCCATCGACCAGGCGGCAATTCGCCATAACCACAGAAAAGACGGTAAATCCAACGCTAAAAGGCCAACGACAGCAAACTAGAAAGGCTATCCCTTTTGTATCACCCCGAGACTACTACAGTCGATCTAGCGGAAGGAATAGCCCTAAAGGCTCAGTCTACAGTAGCTGCCACCGCAACCGGCGCGTCTTCAGCGGTTCGATGATGTAGCGACATCGCATCGGCCAGCTCTTGATCAAGAGGAGACTCCCCCAGCGGATCGGTGTCGATCATGAGCCGCTCACAAAGAATCGTATCTGACAGAATAGCGCTAGCTATCATGCCAGTATGAATTTCAAGCATGGCCAGCGGCAGCGTCTCAAAAATGAGTCGCTGACCGGGGAAAACGACCCGTTCAAAATACCAGCCTGGAACGTTTGTAATCCGAGCAACCTGGATCTTGCTCGTAGCATTGATATAACAGCACAAAATACTTTTCGAGCTGTCGGAGGGTAAGGGATCAAGAATTTGAGCCATAGGAATAATACGGCTTAACTGCGGGTGTCACTACTCAAAGCACAGTAACATCCAGCGATCCCAGAGTGCTGTAAAGACGACTACCAACCCGTCAGAAGCCTTAATGTATCGCCAACTTTCGCAATATTCTTAAATCAGCAGATAGGGGGATGTGGGACTTGCTTCGACACTCCTTAAGGTAGAAGAACAATTTTATTTACCGTGAAAAAATAAAGAATTTATTAATTGTGGAAATAGTATCACAATCCACAACGCTGCACGATTTGGCATTTGTTTCTTCTCCTGCAAGAGTTTGAGCCTACAAGGGCAGCCGTTAACCCAGGAAAGATCTCTCTGCTCAGCACGGGATACGCTACGGGATCAACCCAATCAGGACATCCTCCCCCTTGGCAGCAATTTCCGGTGTTATCGTAAAGATATGTGAAAGCAGAGCAATTGGATGACCCTCTCCTCACCCGTTTCAGAAGATCGGATCCTCTACGTACGGCTTCCGTGCAATCCCATCTTTCC
>JACVRP010000019.1 GCA_014534385.1 Cyanobacteria bacterium Co-bin13 | reverse complement strand
TGGCAGCCTCGACTTTGATTTGGATTTAGATGAAGCTAATTCTTCATCAGATGGGGATTTAGGGATTGAGCCAGAATTCGATCTGGAGTTAGGGCCGGATTTAGGAGGCAATCTAGAGCTTGATCTGTCTGAGGGCAACCCTCCGGAAGCAGCCTCTGTCCCTGAGCCAAGTTTAGAAAGCCAGGGCGATGAAGATTTCTTCTTAGGACAGCGTTTTGATGAGTTGCCTTCAGACGCTGCTAACGATTTGGCTTGGGAGGGCCCTCCAGCCGAGGTGGCTGATGGCCTAGACTTCGACAGTTTCATAGAAACCCCTGCCGATGAAGTTGAGCCATCTGCTGATAACTCCTTAACAGGCGATATCAGCGAGGATTTGTCGGCTACAGGTGAGGCTTTGCCCCAAGCTGATCCTGCTGTCTCGAATCTGGATTTAGTTGACTCTTTCTTTGATGTCCCGGAGGTTACTAGCTCTGCCGCTGCTACCCCAGATCTGACAGAGGACTTCTTAGTAACTGCTATAGACCTAGAGAACTTGATTCAGCCTGAAACGGAAGAGTCTCTTACTGAGTCTTTTGGGGATGAAGGACAAATAGCTGGCGAGGCCCTTTCTGAGGAGCAATCCATTGACCTTGAACTTTTTGGGCTAGAGGTCGCTGAGGCCGAAGCCCTCGGTATTGAAGTCGATTTTCTAGATCAAGCTGATTTGTCTGAATTGGAGAGCGAAGACCCCCCTAGCGACGTTGAAGCTGGGCTTGATGCTCCTAATTTTGCTGTAGAATTTCCTGCTCTAGAGACCGAAGCTGATGCAGACTTTGATGACCTAGATCTGCTCTTAGATGATGAGCTTGCCCTAGACTCAGAGCCTGATCAGCTTCCCTCGGTTGCGATTGAGGAATCCAACGACCTTTCTGACGACTTTTCTGATCTAGATGCTTTGCTAGAGGCGGAAGCTAGCTATGACAGTAACCCGGCAGGCAATTTCTCTAATGACTTTTCTGATCTAGATGCCCTGCTAGAAGAGGGTGGCAGTGACGGCAGCAGCTCTGCGGGCGGTTTTGTTGGTTCGCCAGACATGCTGGAATCGCCTCTAAATAACAGTGATGACGAGTTTGAGGATCTCGAGAAACTGTTAGAGGAGGCCGACCAGCTAGGCGGATCTGCGCCTGCGATGGGGTTGCGTCGATCTCAAGCTGCCGCCGCTCGCCGGTTACCCCGACGATCGGGTGTTTTAGCTGACCAGACCATGCGGGTCTCTGTGAAACACCTAGACAACCTCAGCAACCTAGTAGGTGAGTTGGTTGTCAACCGCAATTCGCTAGAACAGGACCAGGAACGGCTGCGACAGTTCTTGGATAACCTGCTGTTTCAGGTGCAGCAGCTCAATGACGTGGGGCAGCGGATGCGGGATCTCTACGAGCGATCGCTCCTAGAAAGCTCCTTAATTTCAAGTCGCCAAGCGTTTCAAACTGCAGCCGTCAGCGACAGTAGCCATGCTACTGGGATTACTTTTGATGCCCTGGAAATGGACCGCTTCACCGGATTTCACACGCTCTCTCAGGAGATGATCGAGCTGATTGTGCGGGTGCGGGAGTCGTCCTCAGACATTGCCTTCACGATCGAATCTACGGATCAAATCACGCGCCAGTTCCGCCAGGTTACAACCCAGCTTCAGGAAGGTTTGAACAAGGCCCGGATGGTGCCTTTTGCCCAGACAGCGGACCGTCTGCCTAGAGCAGTCCGAGACATTTCTCTGAAGTGTGGTAAGGAAGCCAAGCTGGTTGTTGAGGGCCGCGATACCTTGATCGATAAGATGATCCTGGAGCGGCTCTATGACCCCATGACTCACCTGGTCAACAACGCCATTACCCACGGCATTGAAACCCCTGAGGAAAGGTTAGCTGCGGGCAAACCGAGGGAAGGCACCATCACAGTCCGGGCCTTTTATCAGGGCAACCAAACCGTCATCTATATTGCCGATGACGGGGCAGGCATTCACTCTGATATGGTCAAGGAGAAAGCTGTCAAGCGAGGTCTGGTAACGCCAGCGGAAGCTCGCGCCATGACCAAGCTAGATGTGTATGAGCTCCTCTTCCTGCCTGGCTTTAGCACCCGTGATCAGGCCGATGACTTTGCCGGTCGCGGGGTAGGTATGGATGTGGTGCGCACTGCCCTTTCAGAAATTCGGGGATCGGTAACTATCGACTCTGAGATGGGCAAAGGCACCAGCTTTACGATTCGGCTACCGCTGACGCTCAGTATTTCCAAGGCGTTGAGCTGTGTCAACAACCAGGCCCGGATTGCCTTTCCGATGGATGGGGTCGAGGACATGTTCGATGCGCCCCGAGAGCGAGTTCAAGCGAACGACCAGGGCCAGTCCTGCATTCTTTGGCGCGATACCCTATTGCCTTTCCGGCCTTTGTCAGACCTGCTGCAGTTTAACCGCACCATTGGCCGGGGTCGGGTCTACGGCGGGCATCAGGATGATGACATCATCTCGATTGTGGTTCTGCGGAGCGCCAATACCTTTATTGCTCTGGAAGTCGATCAGGTGATCGGAGAGCAGGAAATTGTGATCAAGCAGCTGGAAGGGCCCGTCCCCAAGCCCACTGGCATTGCTGGTGCGACCGTCCTGGGAGATGGTCGGGTTATGCCTATTGCTGACGTGCTGGAGCTGATTGATCTGTCGATGGGGCGGGTGCGCCGTGATCCTTCTGTTTCCCTGTGGTCGCAGTCTGAGGATGACCTGCCACCCGTTCCAGAGGCCCCAGCTAAAGCTGAGCCTTCAGTGCTGATCGTAGATGACTCGATTACGGTTCGCGAACTGTTGTCGATGAGCTTTAACAAGGTGGGCTACCGAGTTGAGCAGGCGCGTGACGGTCAGGAAGCTTGGGAAAAACTGCGATCGGGTCTGCCCTGTGACCTTGTCTTCTGCGACATCGAAATGCCGCGTATGGATGGGTTAGAGCTGCTCTCACGCATGCAGAAAGACAGTGCCCTAGTCAATATTCCCATCGCTATGCTGACTTCTCGGGGCGCAGATCGGCACCGACAGATGGCTGTTGACTTAGGGGCTAAGGGTTATTTCACCAAGCCTTACTTGGAGGAGATGCTGCTAGATGCGGCTCAGCGAATGCTCAATGGAGAGAATATGGTGGGGCCGAGAGGCAGCTAGCGCTCCTGGTTAGCTAATAGGGTTGTAGTGATTTGATTCACTTGCTGCCCTGTGGGCATTAATCGTGGGATTGCTGCTGGGCTGCTTTTAGTCTGAGATGCAGCTTTGCTGAGGGCTCTTAAACACGGTAGGATCACAGGTATCCGTGAAGGGATTGACCTATGGTAGTTACGCTCCAAACCCGCAACTGGGAGCCTGTGGTTCGTGACTTTGTTAGGGCTTTGGGACAGGACCGGGTGGTTCGTCGTAAGGAGGAACTGCTGGTCTATGAGTGTGATGGTCTGACGAGCTACCGGCAGCGACCTGCGGTGGTGGTACTGCCTCGGACACCAGAAGAGGTCGCAGAGGTGGTCGGAATTTGCCACCGTTACCAGGTGCCTTTCGTCCCTAGAGGGGCCGGTACAGGGCTGTCTGGAGGGGCGCTGCCGCTTGAAGATGCAGTGCTGATTGTGACGGCAACGCTGCGGCAGATTTTAGCAGTCGATCTGGAGAATCAGCAGGTAGTTGTGCAGCCTGGGGTGGTCAATAACTGGGTCACTCAGACTGTCAGTGGGGCGGGGTTTTACTATGCTCCCGACCCTTCTAGCCAGTCGGTCTGCTCGGTGGGCGGCAATATTGCGGAAAACTCTGGCGGAGTGCACTGCCTCAAGTACGGGGTGACGACGAATCATGTTCTCGGCTTAAAGCTGGTTTTGCCGACTGGGGAGGAAGCCGAGGTAGGCGGCAGAGTTCCTGAAATGCCTGGATATGACTTAACCGGTGTGTTTGTAGGCTCGGAAGGAACGCTGGGCATTGCAACAGAAATTACTCTGCGTATTCTCAAGTCGCCGGAGTCTGTTCGGGTACTGCTGGCTGACTTTACTAGCGTGGAGGCGGCGGGAGAAACGGTCTCGGACATCATTAGCGCGGGCATTATTCCAGCAGGGCTGGAGATGATGGACAACTTTAGCATTAACGCTGTAGAAGACGTGGTGGCGACTTGCTGCTACCCCCGTGACGCTACAGCGATTTTGCTGATTGAAATTGACGGTCTAGAGGCGGAGGTGGCGGCGAACTGCGATCGCATCACCACCCTTTGCTACCAAAATGGAGCCCGCAACGTCACGAGCGCTACCGATCCCGAAGAACGGCTGCGGCTGTGGAAGGGCCGCAAAGCTGCTTTTGCCGCCATGGGCAAGCTCAGCCCCGACTATTACGTTCAAGACGGCGTGATTCCCCGCACGCAGCTGCCCTATGTGCTGCAGGAGATTGAGGCACTGGGAGAAAAACACGGCTACCGGGTCGCCAACGTCTTTCACGCCGGAGACGGCAACCTGCATCCGCTGATTTTGTACAATAACAGCCTGCCGGGACAGCTAGAGGCGGTTGAAGCGCTGGGGGGTGACATCCTCAAACTCTGTGTCAGGGTGGGTGGCAGCATCTCTGGAGAGCACGGAATTGGCGCAGACAAGCGATGCTACATGCCAGAAATGTTTTCCGAAGCGGATTTAGAAACTATGCAGTGGGTGCGACAAACGTTTAATCCGCTGGGGTTGGCCAACCCAACCAAGCTCTTTCCCACGCCTCGGACCTGCGGTGAGGCTGCTAGAGCCACGCTTGATCCCCACTTTTCTGGGGTCGAGCGGTTTTAGCTTAAAATCTGCTAGTTCTCTCCTTAAAATCTCAGGCTGCGCCACCTAGTTTCGCCATGACAGCAACTCCGGCATCGACCGTTCAGTCTCGCTTTTGGCAGCAGCTGCAGCGAGTTTGCACACCTTATCTGTTTCTCCTGCCTGCCCTGGCTGCTTTGGGCCTAACAGTTTTTTGGCCGGCGCTGCGAGCCTTTTACCTGAGCTTTACTAGCTATGGCTTTGATGTGACTCAGGCCCCCGAGTGGGTGGGCGGGCAAAACCTGCTGCGGCTCTGGCGCGATCGCACTTTCTGGCAAACGATTCGCAATACGCTGATCTATCTGGCTGGGGTGGTGCCGGTCCTGGCTATTGTGCCGCTGCTGCTGGCAATTTTGGTGAACCGGGCTTGGCAGGGTATTCACTGGTTTCGAGTAGCCTTCTATACGCCCGTAGTGGTGTCTATGGTAGTGGCGGGTATTGCCTGGCGCTGGCTGTATGCCGAGAACGGTCTATTTAATCAAATCTTGCAGGCAATTGGGCTATTTCAGGCCGGGCTGCCCTGGTTGACCAGCCCTAACCTGGCGCTGTTTAGCGTCATGGCCGTCACCATCTGGAAAGGCTTGGGCTACTACATGGTGATCTACCTGGCCGGATTGCAGTCTATTCCTGCCGATCTGTACGAGGCAGCCGCGCTTGAGGGATCGGATGGCTGGCGACGGCACTGGGACATTACCCTACCTCTGATGCGGCCCTACATCTTGCTGGTTGGGGTGATCTCTGCAATTTCAGCCACGAAGGTGTTTGAAGAAGTCTTTATCATGACCCAAGGTGGCCCCCGCAACAGCTCCAAAACGGTGGTCTATTACATCTACGAGCAGGCTTTCCAGGATCTTGAAATCAGCTATGCCTGTGCTATCGGCCTAGCCCTCTTTTTAGTCATTTTGGCGTTATCCCTGGTGCGGCTAATCCTGACGAGGAATTCTGGTGAAGCCACTCCCTTCGTCTGAGCTGGTCCCTTTAAAGCGGCAGTGGCTAATTACTAAAGGGGAAAGAGCCACTGCTAGGGAAACTATTGAGCTGAGAGCTACTGCCAAGAGCTTTGATCCCAGCAGCTGGAATTGGGGACTGTTAAACGGCTGCAGTTACCTGAACTCCTCGGACTTCAACGTTGGTCGTGCCTTCTACCTGCATAGCCAGCTGAATCAGCTGCTCTAGCAGGGATTGGCTGCGAATTTGACCATGGAGAATTACAACCGAACCTCGCTGCTTTACAGAGAGGCAAGCAATTACCTCTGCTCCAAAAGCCTCACAATATTGAAGCCAGACCCGTTTGGCCAAACCATAGTGGTCATACTCGCCACGAACACCAACCCGCTCAGGGGGAATTGTTTGCAATGGAATACTAGCCTCAGCGTTTCTGAAAGGAGCGGCATAGCAAATGCCGTTAACGACTGCACCAGTCATGACTAAGGAACTCATAAACGCACCCATAGGCGATTACCTCAATGGGAACCTCACAACACAGCAAGCTAACTAGCTAGCCAAGTTGCCTACCTCGATTAACGCTAACACCAGGTTGGGAACCACAATCAACTAAATCAGCTACACCAGGCGTGAGATACCCAGCCTTGATGTAATGATTTTATATATTTTTAACATCTTAGGGGTGACTTGCGTATTAATACGTATCCTAAAAAACCAAATTTAAAGTTTTCTGTAGGGCCTGGTGAGTTTCAGGAGGATTGGCAAATTTAGCGCTTTGCCAATCCTAAGCTCACGATTCCTAAGCTCACTGCCCTAAACAGCCTGCACCAAAAGCGCTACTGCGTAGGCGGCGATTCCTTCTTCCCGGCCTGTGGGACCTAGCTTTTCGTTGGTGGTAGCCTTGACCCCTACCTGATCAGGATCGAGGGCGAGAACGGCAGCTAGCTGCGATCGCATCGCCTGAATATGGGGCTTGAGCTTGGGGCGTTCGGCCACTACCACGGTGTCTAAGTTGCCGATTTGCCAACCCTTTGCCCGGATCATCTGACTAACTTGGGCTAGCAACTTGAGGCTATCAGCCCCTGCCCACTGCGGGTCGTCTGGTGGGAAGTAGAGGCCAATATCCCCTAGGCTCAGCGCTCCCAGCAAAGCATCCATAATCGCATGAGTCAGGACATCCGCGTCGCTGTGACCCAACAATCCTAGCGAGTGAGGAATCTGTACCCCACCCAGGATCAGGGGCCGGTCGGGCACTAAACGGTGGATGTCATAACCATTGCCAATGCGGATAGTCATCGTAAAGCTTTTGTAAAGGGCTCAGTGAATATACGGAGGCTAGGAGATCCCTCGACGTTAAATTGCCTAATCAATCGTCGATGGAACTGATCCCAACGTCAACTCGGGTCAGGGTGTTGAGCCTGCCACTGGGCATAAAGATCAGGCCGGCGCTCCTGGGTGCGCTGGATCTGCTGCTCTCGCCGCCACTGCTCAATTGCCTTATGGTTACCTGAGAGCAACACCTCTGGCACCTGCCACTGTCGAAACGTCGCTGGCCGAGTGTACTGGGGATAGTCCAGCAGCCCAGCTTCAAAGCTCTCGTACTTAAGCGAATCTTCTTTGCCCACGGTTCCGGGCAGCAGCCGAATAACGCCATTCAGCAGTGTTAGGGCTGGAATTTCGCCGCAGGTCAGGACAAAGTCGCCCAAAGAGACTTCCCGCGTTACCAGGTTGAGCACGCGCTCGTCGACGCCTTCGTAGTGGCCGCAGATTAGCACCAGCTGATCAAAGTCCTGAGCGAGTTCCTGGAATAAACCCTGGGTCATGGTCTGACCCTGGGGCGTCATGAGAATGACCTGCCGTCGGGGCAGTACCGGCAGCGACTCTACTGCCGCAAAGATGGGCTCAGGCTTCATCAGCATACCGACGCCGCCACCGTAAGGCTCGTCGTCAACCTTGTGGTGTTTGTCGCTTGTAAAGTCTCTGGGATTGGTTAAATGTACGGTAGCGATCTGACGCGCCAGCGCTTTTTCGAGCAGGCCAGAGGCCAGGGGAGACGTAAAAAAGTCAGGAAAGAGCGTAACGATGTCAAAGCGCAGGCAGGGTCGCGGTAGAGTGGCTCCTGTCATAGGATTCTTACATTGGCTTCCATAGAGGTACAAGACAGGAGACAGCCTGTTCTGAAATAATTAACCCTTGATTAATCTTGAGTCAAACCCTCGACTCAAGATGGTATCAGCCAGTTGAATAGAAATGCGCCTCTGGGCAGCCGTCGGAACCTGATTGCTATTTGCAGTAGGCTCCTGGGGTCGTCGGATTTTGTCCTGCTCAACCGGACTTAATTCTAGCCTTGGCAGCAGGTGCGATCGCGACTGACCACTAGCATGGTGATCACCATCTTCCTCCATACTGTTAGCAGGGGAGGAAAGGTCCCGACGAGCACCCGGCATTAACTGGGAATGTGATTTACTGGGGTCACAAGGACTTACCATGCAGCAATTAGAATCTCTCTCCCTAGAAGAACAAATGCCTCTGGTAAAAAATAATGCCATCCTGGTGATTGGCGGTGCTGAAGACAAAGTGCATGGGCGAGAAATTCTCCACACTTTCTGTCAGCGAGCGGGTGGACGGGCAGCCCATATTGGCATCATTCCCTGCGCTTCTCGGGACCCGGTGGCTATCGGCGCTCGCTACCGACAAATTTTTGAGGAGATGGGCGCGCAGGCTATTGAGGTGATGGACATTCGCGATCGCAACCAGAGCGAAGATCCCGTCTGGAAGACCTCCCTAGAACAGTGCAGCGGCGTCTTTATGACGGGCGGGGATCAGGTGCGGCTGTGCGGGCTGCTGGCCGATACGCCCCTAGTTGAGTTTCTGCGGCAGCGAGCCCAGATTGGGGAACTTACCCTGGCAGGCACCAGTGCCGGAGCCGCCGTGATGGGCCACCACATGATTGCCGGAGGCGGTAGCGGCGAATCACCCAATCGCTCCCTGGTAGACATGACGACGGGCTTGGGCATTTTACCCAACGTCATCGTCGATCAGCACTTTCACAACCGCAACCGCATGGCCCGTTTAATGAGCGCCATTGCTACCCAGCCTGATCGCATCGGCATCGGTATCGACGAAGACACCTGCGCCCTCTTTCACAGCGACGGAGCCTTTCGAGTGATCGGTAAGGGCGCAGTTACCGTTATCGATCCCAGCCAGGTAACCCACACCAATGAGCCCGATGTTGAAGCGCCCCAGCCCATCAGCATTCATGGGCTCAGAGTCCATGTGCTGATTCATGGCGACAGCTACGACCTGCGGCATAACCGAGTGATTCCAGCTAACAGCTAACCGGCTACAAGCCGCCCACTAGCTGCTTAGCGGGCTTCCAGGCGGGTCTGCTGCGGCCCTATCCCTGCTGCCACCGCTGCACGCCCTTGAGCAGGCAGTTGCGATACCGAATTAAATCATTCCCTGTGGTTTAAATCTAAGGACTAGCCCCATAAACTGTTGTTAAAGACCGCCCACCTTTCTGCACTGCTGTCCGTTCGCTGCAATCTCCCTTGTTCTGACTTGCCGACATCCACCCATCACTGGTCAAGCAATCACCCATGAGAATTCTGAAGACCCAAACCTTGCGGGGTCCTAACTACTGGAGTATCCGCCACAAGAATCTGGTCCTGGTGCGGCTGGATCTAGAAGATTTAGAAGATCGCCCCTCCGACACCTTGCCCGGATTCCATGAAGCTCTAGCGGCGACCCTTCCGAGCCTGGTCGAGCACTACTGCTCCCCAGGGATGCGGGGCGGCTTTCTCAGTCGGGTGCGCCAGGGAACCTACATGGGCCACATTGTCGAGCACGTTGCCCTAGAACTTCAAACCCTGGCAGGGATGCCAGTTGGCTTCGGGCGCACCCGGAGCACCAAAGCTCCCAGCGTCTATCAGGTCGTCTTTGAGTATATAGATGAACAGGCCGGACGCTATGCTGCTCGAGCTGCCGTACGGCTCTGCAGCAGCCTGGTCGAAACGGGGCACTACCCGGCTGAGGAGTTGGAAAAAGACCTAGCCGATCTGCGCGAACTTGGAGCTGATGCAGCCTTGGGCCCCAGCACTGAAACCATTGTGCGAGAAGCCGAAGCCCGGGGCATTCCCTGGGCTCAGCTGCGGACTCGAGCGATGATTCAACTGGGCTATGGCGTTTTTCAAAAACGAATTCAGGCGTCGCTTAGCAGCCAAACCGGCATTTTAGGGGTAGAACTGGCCTCGGATAAAGAAGGCACCAAGCAGATTCTGCGAGACGCGGGCGTTCCCGTTCCACGCGGTACGGTCATCTATTACTTAGATGAGCTAGAAGATGCCATTGAGTCAGTTGGCGGCTTCCCAATCGTCATTAAACCCTTAGACGGCAACCACGGTCGGGGGATCACCATCAACATCACCGGCTGGCAGGACGCAAAAGACGCTTACGAGGCCGCTCGTGAAGTGTCTAGCGGCGTGATTGTGGAGCGTTATTACACAGGCCAAGACCATCGGGTTTTGGTGGTCAACGGCAAGGTTGTTGCTGTAGCCGAACGTGTCCCTGCCCATGTTGTCGGGGATGGCCGATCCACTATTGAGGAGCTGATCGAGCTGACCAACCAAGATCCCCGCCGGGGAGAGGGTCATGCCAACCTGTTGACCCGCATTATCGTAGACCGCACGACCTGGCAATTGCTCGAACAAAAAGGATACACCCTGGACACGGTGCTGCCCGAGGGAGAGACCTGCTATCTCAGAGCTACCGCCAACCTCAGTACCGGTGGCATTGCCATTGATCGCACCGACGAAATTCACCCCCACAATATTTGGCTGGCGGAACGAATCGCCAAAATTATCAACCTGGACATTGCCGGAATTGACGTCGTCACCACTGACATTTCTCGCCCACTGCGGGAAGTTGATGGCGTGATCGTGGAGGTCAATGCAGCCCCCGGTCTGCGGATGCACTTCTCGCCCAGCGAAGGGATCGCCCGCAATGTCGCTGAGCCGATCATGGACATGCTGTTTCCGCCAGGAGCACCCACGCGCATTCCTGTCGTGGCGATTACGGGTACAAACGGCAAAACGACAACGACTCGACTCACCGCCCACATTTTTAAGCAAACTGGCAAAGTCGTCGGTTACACCACCACCGACGGGATCTACATGGGAGATCACCTGGTTGAGCCAGGCGATACCACAGGCCCCCAGAGCGCTCAGGTGATTTTACAAGACCCCACCGTTGAGCTAGCCGTTTTAGAAACGGCCCGAGGGGGGATTCTGAGGTCGGGCCTGGCGTTTGAGACCTGTGATGTTGGGGTGGTGCTTAACGTCGCGGCTGACCACCTGGGCCTGGGAGATATTGAAACGATTGAGGATATGGCCCACCTCAAGAGCGTTGTCGCTGAGACGGCCCACCCCAGCGGGTATGCCGTGCTCAATGCCGACGACCCGATGGTGGCTGCTATGGCAAAACGAGTCAAGGCGCAAATTGCCTACTTCTCCATGAACCCCCATAGTGAGTTGGTGCAGGCCCACACCCAGCAGGGGGGGCTGGCTGCTATCTATGAGAACGGCTATCTGTCGATCTTAAAAGGAGACTGGCTGCTGCGAATTGAGCGGGCAGAGGCCGTACCTTTGACGATGGGGGGATTAGCGCCGTTTCAAATTGCCAATGCCCTGGCGGCTAGTCTGGCTGCCTTTGCCCAGGGCGTTAGCATTGAGCACATTCGACAGGCGCTTAGCACCTTCCAGGCGTCGGTAGATCAGACACCAGGTCGCATGAACCTATTTAACCTCGGTAAGTTTCATGCACTGGTAGACTACGCCCACAATGCTGCCAGCTACGAAGCTCTGGGCGGGTTCGTCCGGAACTGGCCGGGCAAGCGAATTGGGATTGTGGGCGGACCTGGGGATCGTCGGGATGAGGATTTCATCACTCTAGGCAAGCTGTCGGCCCAAATGTTCGATGAGATTTTCGTCAAGGAAGACGATGATACCCGAGGCCGCCCTCGTGGCGATGCAGCCAAATGGATTGTTCGAGGTCTTGAGGAGATAGACAGCCAGTGTGTTTACCAAACTATCTTGAATGAGACTGAGGCGGTTAACCGGGCGCTGGACGAGGCTCCTGCCGGTAGCCTTGTCGTTATTTTGCCGGAGAGCGTTAACCGGGCAATTCAGCTAATAAAGGTGCGCAATCCTCTGCCAACCCCTCAAGTCAACATTAATGGAGCCGCTGAGCCTCTAGTAGAAACTACTCAGGCCGCTGCTGATGCCTCTACTACCTACGTTGAGACCAGGGGCTAGCCAGTTTGGGCCTTAGCCGCACTTAGATAGAGCCGCATAGTTCTAACTACGCGGCTCTGTTTCTCCCAGGGCATAGGCCCCTGCTGGCTATCTCAGTCGAATGAGGCGGTTTGTTAGACCAACTGTCTGACTTCGCATCTCTAGAGAACGGGCCAAAGCCAAGGCTCGACTGTAGGTTTCTTGGGCTGCCTCCACTGCGCCTGTGCGCTCATAGTACTCGCCTAGCCAGGTTAGCGTCGTGACGGTTTGTTCGTCGGGGCGCTGGCTCTCAAGGGTGAAGGCAGTGCGCTGGTCTAAGTAGGTGCGGAAGTTAGCCCAGTCGCCCTGCTTTAGATAAACGGCCAATAGCCCATCAATTGCCCTTAGCTGGATGGGGCGGTTGTTGGACTCGCTGCCAAGGCGCAGGGCAACTCGGTAGGCCCCAATGGCGTTGCGATCGCGATTCAAAGCCCGATAGACGTCCCCCAATTTGTTGGAGGAGTGGGCCTCTCCCAACGTATCGCTGGTTAGAATGCGGTAGTTGGCCGCCGTCTCCAGGTATTGGGTTGCGGACGTTAGATCATTGCGGAGTGCTGCGATCAGGCCCAGATTGCTGAGAGACAGCCCCATACCTGTCGGTGAAGGAATGGCCTCAGCAATTTCCAGCCCTTCGGTTAAAAAAGCCTCAGCAGCAGCAACCTGGTTGTCGCGGATCAAGAGCGTGCCTAAGTTATTCAGGCCGTAGACGACTCCGAGCAGATCGCGGTTGTCGCGTGCGATCGCAACTCGCCGGCGCAAAAGCGGCTCAGCCTCCTGATACCGGCCCAAATCAATGTAGCTCAAGCCAATGGCGTCATAGATCTGGCCCTCGGCAGCCGTATCCCCCAGAGCGCGGTAGATCTCTGCCGCCCTAAACCAGGAGGCTACCGCCTGATTAGCCTGACCCGCCGCTGCCTGCTGCTGACCCAGCTGGTTCCACTGGTCGGCGACATCGCGAGCCTGGCCGCCAGTGGCGTTGAAGGGGCGAATATCGAGCTGCTGCTCCAGATCAGCTCCCATGGCTGGGCCAAAGCCACCACCAACCAGAGCGGCTGTTAGCACACAGCCCCAGGTCAGACTACTGACAATTTTCATAGCACACGCTCCCTAGGAAGACTCAAATCAGCCCAGTTCCCGATCTGAAGTCACCGTCATCAGATCAGGAACTGCCAACAAACTATCAAGGCTATCCTCTGAGAGGTCTGCCATCGGCTGCAGGTCCGTCCATTCACCCAGGTAGATCGCTCGAATGTCCTGGGGCAGAACTGCTTCCAGATTGCGGTAGGCAACCTGCAGTCGCTCTCGCACCTCTGCTGGGGAAATCTGCTCTCCCTCAGCCTGCAGATAGGCTGCAATGCGCGTTTCGCTCCAGCGAAAGGTCCGCGACATCAGAACCATCAGCCGTTCAACCGGGGGAAGCTGGTCTAGGGCCTGCTCAACGTAGCACCAAAAGGGGGGCGAAGCTTCTTTAATGGAATAGTGAATGGACTCAACATCGGGTATTGCCGCCTGGTTAATACAGAGCGCAGTGACATTGATAATCCAACTTTGCAGCGATGCCGGGCGCTGGCCCTCAGAACCCTGTTTCGCCTGGCTGCCTGAGTCCTCAGGTTCAGAAGAAATGTCTGGCCAATCCAGGCCCCCCAACTCGTGCAGAATGTGTCGCCAGGTGAGCGCAAACAAGTAATCTGCCTGCACGGGCGAGCGCGCCGAATGCCGGATCAGACTGTAGACAATGGGGCTGTAACGGCAAAAGATGGCCGTGAAATAACGGCCTGAGCCAGGATAGCGCTTGAACAGGCTGATCAGCTCCTGATCACTTAGGTGAAACAGGGACTGAACAATTTCATGATCACATTCTGGGAAGTTAGGAATTTGCACAGTACCGCAGGGGGAGCTTGCCCCAACAGGGACGGTTAAATTTAGCTCTTACTATAACCATAGTGTCTACGCTTAGACACGCTTTTTTACAAAAAAACTGCTTAATGAGTCAGCTCAGTACCCAAATCTTGCTCAGATGCTCCCCTGCAGCCCCCTATCTAGAGCAGTGGAGCTTATTTCCCTGCCCCGGTATCCGCCTTAACAGGATTTAGACCTGAGCTTTATCAGCGTTAGGAGAGTCTTTATCGGCCTCTCAAGTGGAAATTGGTACACTATTTAGAAGGTACTGCTTGACCTCAAGCAGAAGATTCTTTTACAAACGAGAGCTTTATAAGCGGGCAGCGATGTGCCCGGCTGTCTACCTGAGTCTATTGAAGTAGGTGTTGCTGTCTATGCTGACCGTCCCTATGATGGCTGTTCATACAATGACTGGTTTCCCCCTACCTGTCATGGGTGCCTTCTGGCCAGGGCTTCCCCTCGACAGCCTGCTCTCTACCCAGGGCATTATGGTGCTGCTGCTGGTAGCCTACGCAGGGGCAATGTGGATGTTTCTAACCAGTGCCCCTAAAGTACACACCGTTATGGTCTCGGACCTAGAGTCAGCCCGCCAGTTTTACGAAGGCATCTTGCGCCTGCCGGCTGCCGATGTCCCTCTGCACTACTACTACAGCTATGAGCAGTCCTTGGGAACTGCAGGCATCGACCCGCTTTACATGTCCAACTACATGGCCGGCACCAGCGGTCTGGCCACCCGGCAGACGAATATGCCAGATGGCATGTGGTACCAGCTCAAAAAGAACACGCAGCTCCATGTCATCTCTGGAGCCAGTGTGGGCCACCACGACCGGCAGCGGCATGTGTGCTTTGACCACGACTGCCTAGAGCAGATTTTAATGCGGGTGCAGATGCGCGGCATCAAGCACAAAATTCGCCGCGACAAGCCCTTAAATTTTTTGGTCAAAGACTACGATGGCCAGGTGATTGAGATGGCTGAGGTGTCTAACTAAAGCAAAAATAAGCCGTTAGGAGGGGCTGGTAGAGGGCTGGCTTTGGCACTGGGGGCAAAGGCCAAAAAACTCCAGAGTGTGATAGAAAATCCTAAACCGGTGGGCGCTATGTAGCTGGGTTTCCAGCTCATGTACCGGGCATTCGTCGATGGCAATCGACTCACCACACTGAAGACAGGTCAAATGGTGCCGATCTTCCTGAGGCAGGCTGTAGAGCGATTCTCCGGAAGATAGGGTGCGCACCTGCACAGCCCCCTCCAGCTTCAAGGCATCTAAAGCTCGATATACCGTTGCCAGACCCATTGTGTGCTGTTGCTGCCTCAGCTCGACATAGAGATCTTGGGCTGAAATCGGATGATTAATGCCTTTTAAGATCTGGAGAATCTGTTCTTGGCTGCGCGTTCTTCGGACCTTCATAACTTTCAAGCGAGTACTCTCCTATTTTATCAACCTGGCCATAGGGTAGGATGAAAGGGTTCGCATCCTTCTGACTGCGTAATTTACGAGCTATGCCGACCTACCAGGCCCAGATCTATGTAACCCTTCGCCCGTCGGTGCTAGACCCGGCAGGTACGGCTGTCAGGTCGGGCTTAACTCACATGGGCTACAGCAATGTTGAGCAGGTTCGCATTGGCAAGTATGTAGAGGTTACGCTCACAGCCGAGGATGAAGCCTCTGCCCGGCAACAGCTAGATCGCATCTGTGATCAGCTGCTGGCTAACCCAGTGATTGAAAACTATCGGTTTGACCTGAAAGCCGCTGTGCCTGCCGCTTAGGAGGCAGGCTTCTATGATGGAGTGGAGAGCTTTTTAGCCGTTGCCGCTGAGAAGCGCCCAAAGTCTTTTGATGTCCCGTTCTATGTGGGCGGCTGCCCATTGTCGCTTCAGCCATGAAATTCGGCGTTATTGTTTTTCCCGGTTCAAACTGCGATCGCGATGTCGTCTACGTCACCCGCGAGGTGCTGCAACAGCCGACTCGCATGATCTGGCACGAGGACAGCGACCTGTCTGATATTGATGTGGTGGTGGTGCCAGGCGGCTTTAGCTATGGCGACTACCTGCGCTGCGGGGCGATTGCTCGGTTTTCTCCGGCCATGCAGGCAACCGTTGAGCACGCTAATCAGGGCAAGCCGGTTTTGGGCATCTGCAACGGTTTTCAGATTTTGACTGAGGTGGGGCTGCTGCCGGGAGCGCTGGTGCGCAACCGCGATCTCAATTTTATTTGCGATCGCGTTCTCCTGCGCGTCGAGCGTACCGACCTGCCCTGGACCAGCCAGTACCAGCCGGGTCAAGTCATTACTTTGCCCATTGCCCACGGCGAGGGCTGCTACTACGCCGATGAGACCACTTTGGCTGAGCTAGAGGCTAACCGCCAGATCGTGCTGCGCTACAGCGATGCCGACGGCACCGCGTCTGAAGCCAGCAATCTCAACGGGTCACTGCACAACATCGCGGGTATTTGCAATCAGCAGGGCAATGTCATCGGCATGATGCCCCACCCAGAGCGAGCGGCAGACGCGCTCCTAGGGGGCACAGACGGCCTAGGCATCTTTGAAAGTGCTTTAAGAGTGGCGGTTACAGCATAGTCTCGAAAGGGCATCTGCAGGGCATTCCAAGTCACCCTGCAGATTGCCTTAAGCTTACTCTGCGCCAACGCGGAGCCGTCGAGTTTCGACCGTAATGCCGTCTTCCCGCACAATAACGGCTGAAACCCAGCGATTGTCAGACCGCTCGGGCGCTTGCCCCGTCTTAAACAGCCCACCCGCACTGAGAGACTCCAACAGCAGCGGTCGAGGCGCAAGAAAATCTTCAGCGGTCACGCCCTCGTCTAGGGCGATGCCCAGAAGTGCGCGATTTCTTAGAGGTTCTTGCACAATGGCGTCAAAGCTATACTTTGCGCCGGGAGCAATTTGGCTGGGCAGGTTAACTGTCAGAGAGGGGGGATTAGCCCCGGTTGTGAGCTGGCTCTGCTCGGAGAGAATTTCTTGATAGACGATCTGGCCGTTTTCGAAGCGCTGGCGCGATCGCACCTCCGCAGTCAACTCCAGCTGACGATTGGACTGAGCCTGAGTGCCCTGGATACGGGTAATGGTTTCAGCCGTAAACCCACCAGCGCTAGGCTCCCAGGCAACCAGCTCAATGGCGTAGTCGAGGGTGGCATATTGCTGCCAGAACTGCTGCAGCGTCTGCTCCAGCTGATCTCGGCTAAAGCCATCAGAGCTGGCAAAGCTAGGGCCATAGGCAGCTAGGACCGCCGCTACATCGCGAGCATCAGAGGCGGCTTCAATTTGGTTGAGGGCCTGCACCAGTTCACCGGGAGCCGTTTCTGGGGGAGCAGCGGCGGCTGGGGCCATGCCTCCAGCGATGGCAAGCCCTAGCGTCAGCACGGGTAAGGATAGGGGCAAATGGCGCAGCATAGCAGGGTCCTCCTCAGGTACAGACATTATGGCCTGTAACGGCAGGCTCTAGCCACCCTGACCCTCTTTCTGACAGGTATCGGTAAAAGGCCGCCTAGAGGCCAGAGAGCCAGCTAAAGAAGCGGTTAACAGCGCGCTTTACCTGTTTCTTCCGCCGCCAGCGCTCAAACTCCTGGGAGTAGGTATAGTCGTTGTGCTGATAGATGCGCCAAGCATCCCAGGCCAGCTTCAGAGCCCAAGGCCCAAAAATGAGATAGATAGGCCAGATCAGCCAGCCACCTATCAAAAAATTGAGGCCAAGGGAAAACCCGCCAAAGATGACAAATTGAGATAGGCCATGCTGGAATCGCTGCCGCCGCTGCTGGTCAAACAGTTTCTGGTCGGCCAGTTCAAACTTACGAACCTGCCATTCTTGCTCAGCTGCCAGCAGGGTTTCGGAGGCAATGCCTAGGTCTGCCGCAATCTCCAGCAGCTGGCTGCGAGAAAGCTCGCCCGATTCGGTCTCACGCGCGATCGCAATCTGCAAGATTTGCTGGGCATCTTCTGCCGGGTACAGCAGCGCATCGTCGCCTACATACCGTTCTGCCATGAGCCCTGTCATCCTTTGTTCCTACCCCATCTGGATCCTCAATTCTGTTATAGACAAAATTCTGCAGAGTTTACCAACGCAGAAGGTGCGGAAACCCCTCTGGCATCTCAGGGGAACCTAACTAATGACGAGTCTTCTAAGCATTTGGGCACCCTACAGAAAATCAACGCATCTTAACTCAACGCATCTAAACCATCGGAGTGTGCAGCTATGACTCAACTCGTTCCCATCCGCCTGGAAGACGGCACCGAAATTTATATCGAAGCCACAGAAGACGTAGTAGCGCCAACAGCAGACATCTATCGTGGCAACGGCTCTGAGCCCCTAGAAACCACCCGCACTGCCAAAGGCATTTCTCTAAACGGCAGCGCTGCCCAGGTACAAATGGCGCAGAGCTTCAAAGCTATCGAAGGCACTATTCGGGCCTACACTAGCCACACGATGAACGCCTTTAAAGACATGGCCTGCGCCAATGTAGAAAAGGTAACCCTGGAGTTTGGTCTGAAAGTCGGTGGCGAAGCGGGCGTACCCTACGTCACTAAAGGCACAGCAGAAAGCAACTTGAAGATTACGGTGGAGTGTTCTTTTCCCCCTAGTTAGAGCGGGGGAGACGGGG
>JACVRP010000196.1 GCA_014534385.1 Cyanobacteria bacterium Co-bin13 | reverse complement strand
TGCTTTAAAGAGCAAAAAGGGCTAAAAAACTGACGCTAGATTGAGGTGAAACGCCGTTCGTTTCTAATTCGGTTTAACGCAGTTGAGTTCGCCTGTTTCTGTTGCCTACTTTTCCCTGTATTTCTGCTTCAGCTGTAAGCAAGTTTAGAACGACCAGCCTAAGACTGTGTTCTACCGAAGGGAGTGTTTGTGCTTAGCACAAACACTCCCTTCGGACGATTTGGACTGGATGGAAGTGCTGTATGGCCTGCCGCCCCATCTTATGGGTCCCCTTTAGGGGATAGCGGCAAGTCAGAAAGCCTAAATTAGCCTCGGCATTTGACCGGCAGGCCCTGCGCTAAACCCTTTGACCCGATTTGTTGAGAACGGTGGGTGCGCATCAGACGTCGGGCTGGCTTGTACCTCAAGGCTCGGTAAAGGCGTTGTCGGTAGCTATAGCCAGATTTTCTACCGTGTCTTTCCAATCTGCCAGGAGGTCTGTTTGCCAAAGCCAGGAGGCGTTGCTGAGCTGATTTGGGCTGAGTAGGGCCGGATTGGCATTAGCGAGGAATTCGTAGTGATCGAGGGCCTGGCTCTGCAGGCTGGATTGCTCAACCGGATCGGCGGCGATTTGGCTGAGCTGGTCATAGGCCATGGCCAGCCCGACCTGAGCCTGCAAAACCTGTGGGTCTGCGATCGCAGCCTGTCCTGGCTCTCCATCTCTCACCTGGCGTCGGTCCAGGTTGACGGCTCGATTCCAGGCGTCGATGGCGGCCTGAACATCATTCTGGCTGTAATAGGCAAAGCCAAGGGCAATCCAGGCTTCCGTGAACTGGGGGTTGGCCTCTACCGCCCTTTGCCAGGCCCGCCGCGAATCGTCGATGCTGACGTCACCGCCCTGGGCAATCTGCTGCCAGCCTAGACGACCCCTGATAAAAGACAGATCAGCGCTTTCTAGCTGAGAGGGTGTAGCCAGGTCCAGTACTGCCTGTACGTTTTGTAGGTCGCCTTGGTCAAGCAGTCGGCCCAGCAGTTGGCGGGCCGATTCTAAATTGCCGGTCGTGACCGCCTGAATAGCTCCGGTGACCAGGGGGCCACTGTTAGGGGTGACCGCTGTGGGGCTGCCGCCCTCAGGAATGCTCGGCGGCAGCGTCCCCTGCCTGATGCTGGAGCGAGATGCCAGGGACAGGGCCAGCAGACTAGCTGCGATCGCACCTGTCAGCCCCAGGCCCCCCCAGAGCAAGAGGGCACGGGAGGGCAGCCATTTTTTGAAGGGGGCCGTTCGGGTCGAGGCCGTTTCTCCTGCATAGGAACTGGTTTTGGTTGCCCCTGGGCTCTGGAGGTTAGCCCCTAGCGGCGACGGGGCTGTTTCCGGCAGAGTTGATTTTGGCCGTTCGGGCAGTTTGCCGTGCAGCGGGGAGACGGTGGATTTCCAGTCGGGCAGCAGATTTTCCTCCTGCGACGCTTCTAGGGGGGCTTCGGCAGGGGCAGTGCCCGTAGACAGCTGCTGAATTAAATCGGTAACGATGGCCGCGTCTTCATCGTAGCTGGGGCCACCCTGCTCGACAGTGCCCAGCAGGTCGGCAATTCCCGGCACATTAGAGCTAGCCTCCTGAAGACTCAGCTCAGCAGGGTCTGGGGCGATTTCCGCCAGCAGGCTATCGATGGAGGTTTCTCCCGGCAGGAGAGCCTGGCTGTCGGTCAGGTCTGCACTGCTGCCGTTGCCGTTGGTGAGCCAGCTGTCTAGGGGATTGGGCTCGATCAGGGGCCAGCCGTCGGGATTGCGATCGCTTCGTAAAGCCGGGCTTTGACCCTCACAGGTAAATAGATAGCCGTCGAAGTCAGGGTGCAGGTAGAGAATGGGCAGCATCCAGTAGCTCTGATCCGAGCCGTAGGTCGAGATCAGCCCTTGCCGGGTGCGGCTAAGGCTCAGATCGATGGCATAAGCCTGCCTTAGATTGCGGTAAAACAGCTGGGTGAAGGTGATCGCTACATCATCGGGAATGCGCTCAGCCATAGCAATCACCCCCAGAACACCCCGGTTTACCAGGGCCTGCACCAGGTTTTGCTCCCGCCAACCCGACTCAGCATCATCAGCGGCAGTGTAGGCTCCCCGGCAGGAGTTAAACACGGCCACCCGAATGCCGTTATTGACCAGCAGCCCAGCCAAGTCTTCACCGCTAAGGCGCTCTGTCAGGCCGGTTTGGCGGCTGACCAGATACAGATCGCCGCCGGTTTTGCTGACATCGCTGTGGCCAGCGTAGTGCAAAATCTGGTATTGCCCCCGTTCCAAAGCCTGCACCAGTTCGGCTCGACCTGGCTGCTCCAAAATAGTTAGCTGAATATCCAGGGCGCGAGATCCCGACAGAGCCTCGTTAGCAGCAGAACTGGCAGCAGCGGTGGAGGGGTGCAGTTCCTCCTTAAGCTTTTGGACCTCCTGTCGCAGAGCCAGCCGCTCCTGGTCATCGGGAGCCGAGACCACCATCAAGACCTGGAGCGCCTGATGCTCTGTAGGTAGGGTGGGCATGGCAGCGATATCAATTAGCCCCGACGGCGCGTAGTAGCGAGCGAAAACAATATCGGTGCCGGTCGCCAGGGGCCGCTCATCGCCGTAAAGCAGTTCCCAGGGCAGCCGCTGCAGTCGGCTGTCTTTAAATCCTAGACGGAGCCGCAGCGCCTGCCGCCGGTTTTGGGCGACCCCTTGGGCGGCCAGCCAGCTGTCTCGAATTCGGCCCTGAAACAGCGCACTATAAAGCGTCTGGCCTAAAGCAATTAGCGGGCTGCCCGCTATTAGATTTTCCGGTGGGGGGTCAGCGGTGGGTGGGGAGGTAGGCGTCCCTGCCTCTGCTGTGGGAGAGTGGCTACCCTCCTGCAGCAGGCTTAACAGCGGGTCGTGGGTTTGGGCCGCAGACTGCTGCAGCCAATCGTCTACCGGCCAGGTGACCTGTTCCTCGGCCAGGGGAACGCCGGGGGCGACTTCCTCCGTTCGCACCAGATAGCGATCCTGTCCGAGGGGCGTAATCGATAGATGAAATTCCTGGGTCACAGCAGTTGACTCTACAAAGCGGGTGCAGATAGCCAGACAAAAGTTGAGGCAGCAGTGTCTCCCTCCAGCGTAGATCACTGAGCCAGAGACGAACACAACCTGCCCCGCCTGTACGGAGATTCCGGAATCCCTCTGCGTACCCTGAAGCAGTTTATTAATAAAACCCCGGCAAAGAATTACAGTAGGTGAGATGACGGGTTAGCCTGCATTACAGGGTTACACTGCCAGTTAACGCTCTCGGCAGGTTTTAGAAATTGGCAATCAAGCAAAAGGAAAATCGCTATGCCTCAGGGGATCTCGGTAGCGGCAGCCCGGTGGTTGCAAACTGGCAAATCAGTTCTGACGCTATCGCTCTCCATTGCCCTGGCCATTACCGGATCTGGGGCATGGCTCAACCCTCCTGCTAGAGCTGAAATCGTTAAAGTTGGCTACGGCAGTGAAGATCTGCCTGCGCTGTCAGAGGCAGACCAGGCTCGACTGGATGCGCTGCAGTCGGTGCGGATACCGCTTCTCCTGAGCAACGTTAGTCCGGATGGCAAGACGGTGGTAGTCGCCACTACCGGCCGCATCAATTCAGAGGACTGGCAGGTTCAGTTTCTTGATCTGACGACGGGGGAACTGAGTGACTCTATCGCTCTAGGCTCTGAGGTCCTCAGCCCTGATTTGCCTATTCAGTGGGTCAATAATGATGTGCTGCGGTTTGTGCAGCAGGGCTTTTTGGGCCCTTGGGAGATTGTCACCATCAACCGTAAGACTCAAATTGTCTCCCACACCTCGGTCTATCCCACGGAGACGGAAGAGGGAGAGATTTTAGGGATGGCCCCTGACTTCTCCAAGTTTGTCATCCGTGTTTTTGAAGAGGCAGAAGACGTTGTCTACATGGTCTTTTTGCCCTCGTTGGATCGGGTCGAAGTGGCTCGTTTGCCCGAAGGCTTCAGCATTCAACCGCCTAGCTGGTCGGCTGATGGAGATCAGGTGGTGCTGGTGACCTCTGCTAAGGAGGAGCGAGACCTCTATGAGCGCACTCCCTTCAGCCCTAACTTTGGCGATCCGGTGGTGCAAGATGCCCTGGGGCGGCTTTCGCCCGATGAGAACCTTTTTCGTCAGCGTAATGAGGTCAGGGTGTTTGATTTCACCCAGGAGCAGCCGCTTCAGTTTGAGCTGAAGGCGACTGATGGTAACGGTGACGCTTTTGCCAATGCGGCCTTTAGCCCCGATGGCAAGACTCTGATGGTGAAGATGTACAAGCCCTCCCACCCCGAGGGCCGGGAGCATCCGACCTATGTTTTTCCGAGCACGGCTTACTACCGCTTCTACGATCTCCAGGGCAACCTGCTCAACACCCTAGAAGATGCCAGCCTGAGCGGTCCTTTCGAGAGTCAGGGGAAATTTATTGACAACCAAAGGGTACTGTTTTTGGCTACGGTGGGTCTTAATCGCCCCTTTTTCGTCTATGACCTGGCGGCGCAAACCCTACAGCCTTTGTCGCTGCCGCCGGGGACAGCCGATTTAGAATCTTGGCAGGCAACCCCCAACGGCCAGACCCTAATCTACACTTTTTCCTCAGTTACCCAACCTCCAGAACTGTTTACGCTTTCCCTAGAGGGCAGTGGGTCGCCGCAGCAGCTAACGAGCCTGAATCAGGCGGTGGCCGAGGCCAACCGGGTGCAGGCGCAGGAGGTGAGCTTTTCGACCCGCAATGGTCCTCGGCAGGGGATTTTAATTCAGCCTGCGGGACAGGCGTTTCCGCCCAAAGCTGCGCCGATTGTGTTTTGGCAGCAGGGCGGACCTGGATTTTCGATGGTCAATGAGTTTGCTGTTGAAGTTGAGATGCCGCTGAACCTACTGCCCAACTTTGGGGTCGCAGTGCTGTCGGTCCCCCTGTCTGGGCGGGAGGGGTTTGGCCCTGAGTTTTACCAGCTCCAGGCGGATGGTCAAAACTTTGGTCAGGCTGACATTCTAGAGGGGGTTGATATTGTCTCTCAGCTCGTTGGCAATGGCTGGACCACAGCGCGTCAGGTTGGGGTGACAGGCTGCTCCTACGGCGGCTACTATGCCAGCCAGATGATTGCCCGTTTCCCTAACACCTTTGCTGCCTCTAATCCCCAGTGCTCTCTATTAGATACGCTGGTGGAGTGGCAGTTGGGCTATTCTTCACTGCTGTCTTACCTGGCGGGAACTACGCCGATGGAAGACCCCACGCTCTATCAGCAAATGTCGCCGCTCTACAACGCCCAACGCATCCGTACGCCGACGATGCTGTTTCATGGGTCTGATGACTTTCTCAATATTGATGTGGTCCGCAACTTTCATGACGTGATTGCCGCCAACGACACCTCGGTTATGCTCTATGAGTTTGAGGGTATGGGCCACAGCCTGCATGACCTGGGCTACCAGCGCATTGCGGCTCAGCTTCAGGTTAATTTCTTTAGACGGCATCTGTCGGGGCAGCCCAGGTAGCGACAGCGATCGCTAGCAGGGGTGATAGGGATAGCCTGTGGTGACAGATCTAAAAAAACACGTAGCTTAATCCTCAGGCTTTGTCCACTGTCTTTTGAGAGCTGACTTTCTGGGGGATAAGCAGTACTTTGCTGAGTATAGCTTTGATTAGAAAACTCAGGGAAAAGCACATTTGTCAAGTGCTGAACCTGGATCGGTTTTCTGGCTCACCCCTGCTACGTCTTTTGGGCCCCATCCTTGGGGGGTAGAAGCTATAGCTCTGCGATTGACTGACCCCTATCTTTGTTTAAGGAGTCGAGCCATGATTGTCACGTTTTCGGTGGATATCACTACCCGGCTGATTGCGATCGCACGTCGCCACAACCTGATCATTCCCATTCCGCTCAGCACGCCCTTCCAGAGCTACGCCTCCGCTGAGGAGCTGGGGCTGATTCGGGCGGCGCTGCAGCCCCTGGCGCGCCAGTCTGAGGAAGTGGCCGCTGTTTTGGCCCAGTTAGAAGGCGATCTGCAGCCGTCGGCCAAGCTTCCTCAACCGGCATTACCAGCCTTAGCCTAAGCGGTGCGGCGGTATCGGGTCCAGCCGAGGCCGAGGCCAACCAGTGCAATCGCGCTAGCCCCCACCATCATCCAGGGTGACGAGGCGTAGTGAACATCGCTTTTGGGGCCATCGCCAATCTGGTCAACTTCAATACCGGCAGTGCTAACGGGTACGGTCCAAATGTCGCCGTGGCCGTCTTGGCGGATGACAACCTCCCAGTTCCCAGGAATCGAGGCATCGGGGGTGAAGGTGAAGCGACCCTCGGCATCGGCAGTCAGCTCTGTCCAGGGCGTTTCGGGATTGTTGGGGGCGAAAATTTGCACGTCTGCGCCCTCTAGCGGTTCCCCGGTGCTGTAGATCGATTGAAAGTCGAGGGTTGAACCGTTGACGCTGTAGTCGGTCTCAACGGAATGGGCCAGGGCACTGGTGGGGATGCCCACAGCAGCCAAGAGTGCGAGGGTGGCAATGAGTTTCTGCTTCATAACGGACTCCTCAAGAATAGGGTGCAGGTGGTAGCACGCAACCTGGATTAGGGCTTATATTAGCCTGCCTGGGGGAAAAAGCATTAGGCCGGAAGCAGCCATTGCCACAGCAGAAACACCCCCATGCCGCCCACGATGGTGAGCAGCAGGTTTTGCCGCCAAAAGCCGATCATCAGGGCTGCGATCGCACCTACCAGCCGCGCATTGTGCCAGCCCACCCAGATCGTTCCAGTAGGCATGAACACTGCCGGCACGATGATGGCGGTGAGCACTGCTGGCGGCACAAAGCGCAGCGCCTGGAGCAGCGTGGGGGAGAGCTGTAGCCGTCCGCTCACCGCAATTAGGCTGTAGCGAATCAAAAAGGTGATTAGGGCCATGCCGCCAATCAGTAGCCATTCATTCATGGTCGATGCCTCCCTTGGGCGTCTGCTGAAATCCTTCTACAAGCATCCCGGCGGCCACCCCGAGCAGCGCTGCCACCATCAGGCCCAGCTGGTGGGGCAGGCCGTGGGTCAGCAGGGCGGCTGATCCGGCCACCGTCACAGCGGCCACCATCGGGCGGGTC
>JACVRP010000634.1 GCA_014534385.1 Cyanobacteria bacterium Co-bin13 | reverse complement strand
TCAGCCGGGGAAAGCCAAAAAAGAAGTGGGTGGTGGCTGAGGTGTAGCAGATTCGCTGGGGAAGGGTCAGCTTGCGGTTAAACAGCGGCCACTCCAAGCGCAGGATCTGGGCCATACCGCGTGCCCAGCGGACCTGCTGCCCGATGTAGGACGAAAACTTCTCAGGGGCTAGCCCGGCGACCATGATTTTGTCGTAATAGACCGTCTCGTAACCCAGCATGTGCAGCCGCAGGGAGGTGTGGCAGTCTTCTGTCACGGTTTCAACGGCAATACCGCCAATCTGCAGCACATGGCTTTTGCGAACCACCGCTGCCGAGCCGCAGAAAAAGGCGGCATTCCAAAAGTCATTTCCCCGCTGCAAGATCTTGTAGAACAGCTCGTTGCCCACCGGAACCCGGCCCTGGGTTAGCAGGTTTCGCTCAAACGGGTCGGGGTTATAGAACCAGTGAGGCGTTTGCACTAGAGACACCTTGGGGTTGAGAAAAAAGCCCACGGTGTTGAGCAAAATATTACGACTGGGAATATGGTCGCAGTCGAGAATCAGAATTAAGTCTCCCTGGGTGCGCCGCATGGCGTGATTGATGTTGCCTGCTTTGGCGTGGTCGTTATTGTCCCGCGTCATCAAAGTGCAGCCTACTTCCTGGCACAGCCGCCGCAGCTGCTCTCGCCGCTCCGGAAACTTACGCCCGTCATCCAGGATGTAGACCTGTTTTTTGGTCGCCGGGTAGTCAATGGCAATGGCCGCTAGAGCCGTTTTACGAACAATCTCAACGTCTTCGTTGTAGGTAGGAATGTAAATATCAACGCTTTGCCACTGATCTTGGGGGATGTGGGAAATATCGACCGACTTGCGGTCTTTGATTTTGAGCGTTTGAAAGTAGGCCAGGAGCAGGGTTACGATCGCATAGAGTTCTGCCCCATAGAGCAGCAGGCTAAAGATCGCGTTAACCCAACCATCCAGGTTCAGCGTGTTGAACGTCCGGTAGTACAGGTAGCGCAGAGTCACCACCACGCTTAGCCACATCAATAGCAGGTGCATGTGGGCACTGGTTTGTTGCCGCCTTTGGCTTTGCTCCAGCCGCACTAGCAGCCAGCCCAGAGCAACCAAAATGGCTGCTAGCACAGTTTGCTGACGCAGCGGCAGCGGCGTAATAATCAGCGGCAGGGAGAAGATCAGAGCCACCAGCAGCAGCCACAGGACACTGCGCTGACCACCGCCGCCGAGGGTCTGCTCCATCCAGGCCGGTAGGGCGTCAACCAGATCGCTAAACCAAGCAAACCGGCTGCCCCTCAGGGGAGAGTTAGCTTGAGGAGAGGGGTTGGTCATTGCAGTTCTCCTGACTTACTAATCCGATTGAGATAGAGCTGGGAAACACCGTAGGCAATCAGGGCCAGCAGCACCAGGCCAGTCGGCAGCAAAAACCAGTTTGCCTGCATAAAGGCAACGGTACGGGTTACTGGGCCGCTGCGATTAATCTCGCGCGGCTGGTTTTGCGTCAGGGTTGTCACTGTAAAGTCATCGGCACTAAATTCAGCCGGGTT
>JACVRP010000664.1 GCA_014534385.1 Cyanobacteria bacterium Co-bin13 | reverse complement strand
TCTGCTTCAACCAGCGACATAATGCAGAAAGACTCCCCTGCGGATGAAATCACCCGAGGTTGCCTCCTGGTTCGCTGCCCATGACTGCTTCCCGACTGAGGGTGTACATCAGTACCCCTGCCTATAAGTCTCCCTGGGCTGCCGTGAACCTGTCGGTCGTCATGCCTGGGTTGGGCCAAGTGTATGGTGGGGCCGTGGCTAAAGGAGTGGCTATTGCGATCGCATTTCTCCTGCTCCTAGCCTTTTCAGCCTGGTCAATCTTTGCTGGCAATGGCAATACCCTCACTGGCCTGTGGCTGCTGCTGCCCATCACCGGTATTTACCTGGGCGGCCTGATGGATGCCTATCGGACCGTCACCTCAAATCCGGTTCAGCTCACTCTAGGCCCCACAGCCCCTAAAGATCCTTGGTATGCCGTTTTTCTCAGCCAGATTTTGCCGGGGCTGGGTCACCTTTACCGGCAGCAGGTGGCGACTGGCGGCCTCTTTCTAGCCATCGGTGTCTACACAGCCTTTCAGGCCAACTTCCAGCCTCACCTGCTGCCGCTGCCGCCCCTGATCTGGGCTGCTGCCTGTGCCCATATCTACTGGCGCATGACCTCAAGGCAGCCCCATCAGTGGAGCCTGCTCGCCCTCATTCTGGCTGGGCTGGTAGCCGGACGCCTGCTGATTGGCTATACACCCCCTTTAATCAGCCACTACCTGGAGCAGTGCATCGTCCCCAGCAGTTCAATGCAGCCCACGCTTCAAGTTAGGGATCGGCTGTTCGTTCGAGAAGACCCCAATTACCAGCCTCGAACGTTTGATATCGTCGTATTTCGCGTAACTCAAGCAGCGGTAGAGCAACTCTTAGTTGAGCCAGACAGCCTCATGGTCAAGCGGATTGTGGGGTTGCCGGGCCAGCAGGTTGAAGTGAGAGAAGGCCAGGTCTGGGTAAATGGGCAGCCACTAGTAGAACCCTACATAGAACTTCCCACCGGCTACCGTTGGGGACCGCAAACCATTCCAGCCGAGCACCTGTTTGTGCTCGGAGATAACCGCAATTTCAGCGGCGACTCTCACGTGTGGGGCTTTTTGCCCGTACAGAATGTGCTGGGTAGGGCTTACAAGATCTACTGGCCGCCTAATCGGATTCAGCCATTGGCGTGAGGAGCAGGGGAGCAGGGGAGCAGGGGAGCAAGCAAATAGGCATCACCCCCGCCCCCTTGCCCCTCCGCCCCCCTGCCCTTCTGCCCACTTCCCTCAACATTTCCCAAAAATGTTAAGCCAACATTAAGTAGAGTCAGTCACAATAAAGACTGACACCCTTTGTTGTGTGCGTCCGGAATGGCAGCTGAAACCGCATTTATGATCGACTTGACCAAGGCATTGGGTACCTCTGCCTTGGGAGGATATTTAGCCAATCGTCTCAAACAGCCTGTTTTGCTGGGCTATCTGGTTAGTGGCTTAATCGTTGGACCCTTTGGCATTGGCTTTCTTACCGATGTGGAGCAGATTCAGGCGTTTGCTCAAGTGGGCGTGGCCTTTTTGCTCTTTGCGCTGGGCGTAGAATTTTCTCTGGCGGAACTTAAACGGGTTCGTAAGATTGCCATCCAGGGCGGGCTGCTGCAAATGGGGCTGACTACCCTGCTGGTAGCTGGTATTACCCTGCTGTTGTGGTGGGCAGCTTCTCCTCTGCAAGGGGTGTTCTTGGGGTTGGTGCTCTCTCTATCCTCGACCGCTGTCGTGCTCAAGACGTTGACAGAGCGGGGGGAAACCAACACGGTGCCTGGTCAGGTGATGCTGGCGATCCTGATTGCTCAGGATTTAGCCTTGGGGCTGATTTTGGCCTTTTTGCCCGTACTGACCCAAACCGGAGACTTTTGGACCACTCTAGGGATCGCGGCGGCTAAGATTACGCTGTTCATTTTGGGTGCGATCGCATTGGGCCGCTGGGTAG
>JACVRP010000542.1 GCA_014534385.1 Cyanobacteria bacterium Co-bin13 | reverse complement strand
GGCGACCAGCCCCAACCCCAACAGGGTTGCGGCTAGAGCAGCTAAAAAGAATTTAATGTAGGTCACGGGGGCTCCTTGTGTTTTGAACCAAAAGAAAACTAGTTAAACGAATCTTCAACGTAAATTCCCCCAGGTCGGGCTACAGATATTCTCTGGTAGGGGTGTGGGGGTACCCACTACAGTATCTGTGGCTTTACTCAGGAGAACCAGAGGACTAGATTGGAAAAGACCGTGCAGGAAAAGACGCAGGCGTGCCGCCTGTGGGGGCAGAGCGACAATCAAACCCAGTAAAAGAGCCTTTAAACAGCTCTTGGGCAACCTTAGCCCCCAATCGTGAAAAATTGGGGAACGCAATAAAAAACCGGCAGCAGCCGGTTTAAGGTGAGCTAAATAGATGCCTCTAAGGCTAGCGGTTGCTCAGCCAAAAATTTAGCTCCCGGCGGATGCCTTCCCGCTCATGGATGCTGGCATATCTTAGCTGGTGGCGCAGTTCTTCAATGATTTGCTGCCGATTGGATCTAGAAGGTTCCGGTCGCATATGCTGATTCCTCTGAAAGTGGGGGGATGAAGCGGTTAAGAGAATGAAACGTAGTCCTTGCTACCGTTTTCTCTCTAATTTGATGCTATTGCATTTGAACGCCAAATGCATCCCTCCGGTTCAGGCTGCTGATTAATTTTTTTGAAGGCGAACGGTTAGAAGCCAGCTAAAATCCTCAGAAAAAGACGGCTTTTGGTCATTCGTGGCTACTTTGCTGCTGCTCAGGGGCCTGAACACCTGATTGTAGGCGCACTAGTCATCGGGCTGCAGCACAGCCAGCACGTACTCCCCCTGGTTAAAAGCCTGGTTGATCGACACGTCATACACTAGACCCGCATGCTCTGCCCGAATCGGTTTGAGGCTGGGCAACTGCCCCGACTTGTTAAAGCACAGCAGCGAATAGAGCACAGTTCCCGCCCTAACCCAGGTGCCCGGTTCGACTCGCGATCGCAAAAAGCCTCCTACAGGCGCAAAGTACTTTGTGAACTGGCTGGTGCGGGTCATGACCAGCTCGCGAGTTTCTACCGTGGGTAGGGGTACACCCATAATCACGCCTTTTTCGCTCAAATAGTGCTGAATGCCCTGCAGGCCCTGCTCCACAGCCACTGGACTCAGCTCCATACCCGCGCCCAGCTCCAGGGTGTAGGCTTCGATCTCAAGGCGGAGGTGACGACCTAGCGCTTTGAAGGCGCTCTCTAGGGCTAGCCAGGGTTTGATAAAGGCTTCGTCAAAGGCATCACCATCGTAGTTGTCGAGCAGGGCGGCAAACTGCAGGCCAAACATGCGGGCAGCCGCTGCCCGTTCGGTGAAGTAGTAGAGGTAGATCAGCCCCCGATTGGCAGAGCTGTGGAGATCGATCAGGTAGTCGGCATCGAGCGCCAGGGTTTGCAGCCGGGCTGCGTAAAGCTCGTGTACTGGCATGCCAGGGGGATCCTCCAGCTGTACTGCCTTGATCTGAAAAGCGGCTAAAATCTGCTGTCGATAAGCCTGCACAATGGTGTCTGGCTCTGATTCCAGATGGCTCTGGGCAAAGGTTGCGATCGCATCGCTGCTGTCTGCCGTCGCAGATTCGTAATCCCAGAAAATGCGGTTCCAGTCTCTGCCGTCGTAGGGGTTGTAGCGACCTGATGAGAAGTTGTGGCTGCGCGTATTGACCCCCAACGGGTTGCAAACCGGCACCAGCCAGATCTCGCCCTGCAGCTGAGCTGGCTCCAGTCCGCTGAGCCAATCAATGAGCCGGTGAATGACGGCATTGCCGGCCAGCTCTGCCCCGTGCAGGTTGGACTGAAGATAGACCTTTTTCCCCGGCGACTCCCCTACAAAGCGGTAAAGCTGGAGCGAGAGTTCGTCTCCCGAGGCCATCTGCATCAGCGGCAGGGTAGAGATCAGCGGCTGCATAGAAATCCTGTAGGGGCATGCTGGATTTCGTCAGATTACCCCATGCAGGGAGAAATAACCTGGGGTGGCGTCTAAGCCCGCAGGCCAAAGTAGGTGAGCACCAGGTCGGCCTCGCCGTCGTTGATGACCTCATGGGTTTCGTTGGGCTCAACGGCTACGCAGGTGCCGGGCGTAAGCCGGTAGGCTTTGCCCTCAATGGTGATAGTGCCCTGGCCCGACTCAACAAAAAAGACTTCAGCCATGTCGGTGTGGGCATGGCCGTTGGCCACCTGACCGGGCGCAAAGCGGGCCTGGGAGAAGTTAGTCAGGTGGGGCAGGTCGCCCAGCCGCAGCATGACTCGCTTTTTGATCGCGGGGTTATGGGAAACGGCTTCTTCCGGCACGGTGCCAAGGGAGGTGAGCTTCATAGGCTAAGGGGTGAGACAGCTATTAGCGCCTGGGCTCGCACAGGTTGCGGCTGCTTTAAACAAGGGTCGAAGACTGGCCTCTCGGGGCATCGCATCTTTGCCCCCAGAATCTTTAAAGCAGCTCGCACTGCCCGTGGTGCCGCAGCAGGTGATCGCACAACACCAGGGCTACCATCGCTTCGACCATCGGCACGGCTCGGGGC
>JACVRP010000077.1 GCA_014534385.1 Cyanobacteria bacterium Co-bin13 | reverse complement strand
CTCAGAATTGCGATCGCATCCCCCAAATCGGCATTCACACTCACAACGATGGCGGCACTGCCGTTGCCAACGCCCTGGCTGCCGTAATGGCCGGAGCCACGATGGTGCAGGGCACGATCAATGGCTACGGCGAGCGCTGCGGTAACGCTGACCTCTGTAGCGTCATTCCCAACCTGCAGCTAAAGCTGGGCCGTCCCTGCCTACCTTCAGAGCAGCTGACTAATTTGACGGAAACCAGCCGCTTCGTCAGCGAAGTGGTTAACCTGGCCCCCGACGACCATGCGCCCTTTGTGGGCCGCTCGGCCTTTGCCCACAAGGGCGGTATTCACGTGAGTGCGGTGGAGCGCAATCCGCTGACCTACGAGCACATCGCGCCAGAACAGGTAGGCAACCGCCGCCGCATTGTCGTGTCAGACCAGGCGGGGCTAAGCAACGTCATTTCTAAGGCCCGCAGCTTTGGCATTGCGCTAGAAAAGCAAGACCCGATAGCGCGGCAGCTCTTAGAGCGGCTGAAGGAGCTAGAGCGCCAGGGCTATCAGTTTGAAGCAGCAGAGGCCAGTTTTGAGCTGCTGGTGCGCGAAGCTCTGGGCCGACGACCCCACTACTTTTCCCTGCAGGGATTTAAGGTGCAGTGTGATGGCCCCAAGGGGCCGGTCTTTGACCACCGGCTATCGGGCAGCGACCCTTGGGGCACGCACTCGCTGGCCACCGTTAAAGTCACCGTTAACGGTCAGGACATCCTGGAAGCGGCTGAGGGCAATGGCCCCGTTGCTGCCCTGGACCAAGCCCTGCGAAAGGCCCTGCTGAACTTTTACCCTGCGATCGCAGATTTTCAGCTATCCGACTACAAAGTGCGCATTCTCGACAGCACCGCCGGTACCGCAGCCATTACCCGTGTCCTGGTTGAATCTGGCGATGGCCGCAGCCGCTGGACCACTCTGGGCGTTTCAGCCAACATTATCGAAGCGTCTTATCAGGCGGTGGTGGAGGGGCTAGAGTACGGGCTGATGCAGCTGGAAGAAGCCGTGCCTGCAGCGCTGGCGGCCCCTTCATCTTAGAGACACTTTAGAGACAAAAGATTAGGGAGTGAGGGAGAAACCCCGTTGGCTTCTTCCTCACCAGGTCTGCTATCAGACCACTAGCTGGTTCCGACGCACGTCATAACGAGCTACGTAGCCAGTCGGCCTCGACCGCAAATAGACCACCCCATTAACAACTTGGGAGAGGCTCTCCACAGCTTCTTCGCAAGGGGTGTCAGAGACTTCGCAGTGAGCCTGATAGGCGGCTAAAGCGGTTTCAAAATCAGTCATGAGCTACCTCATAAATTTCATCGGAAGTGAAGTAGCGGCTGATTTGCTGAAGCATAGGGCTCCTGGCGCAGTAGCCACTCCTCTGCTTCAGAGACATTCATCCTAGCCTAACAAGCCAAATTTGCGACGTGCTGGCCAAAAGATGTAAGGCAGCGCTACAGCAAGAAAGAATTTCAGACACTTGAGTCGGAGCGCTTAATGCCCAGTATGGAGGGGCGCTGTCGCGGCGTTTTCAAGCACACCTCTACTTGAAATGCCCATCTTCATTACTAGTTAGTACAAGCCAGAGTGGGCCACGAAACTAATTCTTTTCAGGCCAAATTTAGTTTTGTATCCAACTTTACTAGATTACCCACGGGGGGCATGGCAGAGGGCTATAGCCCTTCCCATAATTGAAGGCGTATCCAACAGCAGAAGCAGTCATTTTTAATCCCAATTAGCAGTGTTAGGTTCGCCCATTGTTGCGCCTTAAGCAAAGCAAATTTAATTGGGAATGCAATCAGGAGCTGCTGCCAAAAGGCTACTTATTAAAAGCAGGAGAACCCTATCATGTCTTTTGAAAAACCCAGTGCCCTGGCTAACTCGATCATGGCAAGTTTGTACGATGTTCTCACCAGTGGTGATAATAACGTGCCAGCTTCTGAGGATAACTTCTTTAGCTGGAGTGCTCCAGGAATACCGATTCAGGCCGAAGATTTTGACTTTCTTAGCCAGGGGTTAACCGGTATTGTTAACAAAGATGCCCTCAAAAATCTCAGTACCGAAGCAGAAGCCCCAGAACTCACTCCGGAACTGCTTGATCAGCTGCGAGCCACCGATACCGCTCGACTGTACATGCAGGCCGAAAGCTTTGCTCGGCTCGTTGATTTTGTCCCCGATTTGGCTAAGCTTGACAATCAGCAATACACCCGCCTAAGCGTGATGAACAACGAGGGAACCCTCTCAGAACGCTATGAGTATATTCTGCGCATGAGTCAGGTCATGCAGTCAGAATTGCCCGAGGATATCAAACAAAAAATCGAGCGTTTTCGCGGACTGCTAAACGTTACTCGGACGGAGACTGATCTGCTTGGCCGGGAGCGCGAGGTGACGGAAGATGGCCCCATCGTTAGGCTTTACCAGGAGAAGATGGCTGCCTATGAATCTGCCGCGCTGGAGTACAACAGCCGACGCATCGCCGCCCTCGCCGCTAGTAGGCCCGAAGACGTGCACTACTGGGCAATGAATGCCAATATTTTGCGTAACCGAGTCAAGGCAGCTCTAGGCGATTGGGTTTCCAACGGCTACAAAAACGACTACGAAGCCATTAATGCCTTTATTGACCAGGTCATGCAGCGAGACATGTCTCTGCTAAAAGCCCAGTATCAAGACGACCTGGCGAAGGCTAAGCTAACCGGCCTGGCCTCTGGCAGCGATTTTTACTTTACCTCAGTGGTGCCGGGCAACTTTACCCGCGCCTCAGGGTGGACCGAGTTTACCTTTAATTCGGTGCGCCACAACCGATACAAAAATTCCCAATACGCTTCCCGTGCTTCCTCCACCCGTGGGGGCGGCGGGTTCAGTCTAGGGTTTTTCTCGGTAGGCGGGGGCGGCGGGGCCAGCAATTCTAGCTCGTCCTATGAATCGAAGGTGAGCTTTGACACCAGCCGGTTTCGACTGTCCTTCAAAATAGCTCAGGTGTTGGTGGCTCGGCCCTGGCTTAAAACTGCCTACCTGAACAGCAAAACCTGGCGCTTTGACCAGAATAACCCCGAGGCTAGGTCCCAAATGGTCAGTGATGGCGGCAATCCCGCCAAGGGGCTGATTCCCGCTTATCCCACAGCAATGGTGGTGATTAAGGATCTAGAGCTATCCCTGGGCCAGAGCAGCGGTTTCTCAAACTATCTCTCGGAGTATGAACGGTCGTCCGCCAATGGCGGTGGTGTGCTGTCTTTTGGGCCCTTTAACTTAGGTGGCTCTCACACCCGAGCGACCAGCCTGGGCGAAACCACCTCAAAGCAGGGCTACACCTTTGATGGCCAGACGATGCGGGTGCCGGGTATGCAGGTGGTTGGCTTTAAGTGCCATGTGCTGCCTAAGTCTCCCAATCCATTGCCCAACATTGAGAAGTGGATTTAGGCGACTCAATCTAAAGATGCACATCTCAAGATACAGCCGTCGCCACACTGCTTAAGACATCTAATTTGGGAGGGTGTGGGGGCTTTGCCCCAGCTAGGGCCACCCCTGCACCCCGTCCTGATTTCAGTGGCTATCGCTATACGTCTCTTCTACCCCTTTTACAGCTCAGCTGATCCCTTCAAACGGGGTGGAGAGATCTTTGCAATGTCCCTTAATTGAGGCACTTTACGATGGATGCTATTGCTCAACTGGCCTTAATGCACAAGGCCCAAAAAGTTTTCGGGAACGACACTACTTTTCTCAGCTTTCCGGTCACACCGCTGCAATACACCCAGGCCGAGCTGAGCTTTGTTCAAGACTTCAACGTACCCCGTTTGAGGGAGTTTTCTCTGTTGGTCAACCTCATCCCCACTGGTGACGCCTGGCAACCGACCGAGGCAAAGTACCTCTGGGATGTCTACGGCGATGTCTTAGGCGGGCACGACACTCAGCTGGCCCAGTCAACCCGCAGCTCTCAGGAAGAGGCCGAGTACCAGAATGCAGTGCAGTTTTTGAACAGTAAGCGAGACGATGGCTGGCTTGAGCCTAGCCCTGCCGTTAAGCTGTATAGCCAGTTTCGCGATCAGTCGTTTGTGCTTTGGGAACGCTACACCACTGCTAGGCTGACGGGCGAAACCGCCACAGACCCTGAGGCTAAGGCCCATTGGCAAACGGTGGAGCCCCAGCTGCGTCAGCAAATCAGTGATCTGGAGACGCGATGGGTGAATGAAGGCTTTAAACAGGAGGTGGAACAAGCCCAGCAGGTGAGAAATCGGTTAGGCGCTAAAAACCCTAACAAGACCTGGGGTGAATGGAATGAAAAATTTAACCCCGATATCAATGCGCTAACGGATGCGAATAATGTCCAGTTTTATCCCAGCAGTTTTTCTCCCCTAAATGCTCTGGAGGCAGGCTCCTGGCAGCCCTTTACCCTAGCTAAGGATGAGGTTGAGGCGATGGTGAAGGCCGCTCCAGCGGAGTTGCGATCGCGTCTAGCAGCCGACCATCAAACCTCAGATATTGCCTCCATCTCTCTGGAGTTTAGCTCTGCAGCCATCCTCCGCACCTGGTTAAATCCTGACCTGTTTAAAGCCCGGTTCTGGCGCTTTTCTGATAGCTCTAAGCAGCTTTCCGACGGCAAAATACCGGCCTCGGGGCACTGCCCAGCCTACGTCACAGCCGTTGTCTTTGCCCGCAACATCACGGTCAAACGAGCCAGCCAGCCAACAGGCCAAGGGCAAAGCGGCTCTACTCAAAGCAGTGCCACCCCAAGCAAAACACCTCTCACAGCTGAAAAGTTAGAGTTCTCCAGGGCGGTACAAGTCCTCAAGCTCCAGCCCAACCTCCAGGCTGCTGCCAGCACACGACCCCTGAACCAACCGCTAGGACAGGCTCCCCTCGGTCAGACAGCCCATCCAATCAAGCAAAATCTGCAGGTCGCCCCAATTAAACACAATCTGACTCAAATAAATAGCACGCAGATAAATACTGTGCAGCCTGCTGCCAACAAATCCCTTAAGACAGCGCAAGTCAGCACGTTGCAGGGAGCAACCCTATCCCAGCAGGTTCGGGTGGCAGCCGTCAGCCAACCCGTTACGCCAGCGGCTCGGATCATTCAGCAGGAAGCCACCTCTAAAGCCTTCCTGCGCCTTCAACAGGAGGCGATTGTCCGGCCCACCCTACCCCAGGCTCCAGGCTCCAGTCAGACTCCGGAGGCAGCGGCTAAACCTTCTGAAACCACTACAGCACCCGATCAGATCTACGTTCTCGCGTTTATCTGTAAGTCCCTGCCGCCCAGCCCCAACCCCGATCTCACCCTGCCGTGGTAAAGCAGGTGTGACGTTCTTCTCTAGCCTCCATCAGCAAATTTTTGCAGGTTTACCAAAGGGATGGGCTGGAGAAGAACGCGCTGTTCGGCAGGGCTTTAGGCCAGGGCTTAAGACGTGAGATCAGCTCATTTCCCTAGACGGTGCAGCTCAGGTCTGACGTCTTCTGGCTAAAGAGAAGATTCTCCCGGTAATCGACGGGGGAGTCGATCACAACAGGAACATTATCCTCCAGGGCTTTTTTCAGGGTGGGGGCAAAGTCTTCGGCAGACTCAATTCGGTAGCCCTTGAGACCCATGCTTTCCGCCAGCTTCACAAAATCGGGGTTGTTGAAGTGGACGTAGGTGGACTCGCCGTAGTGATTGACCTGCTTCCACTCGATCAGGCCATAGCCACCGTCATTGAAGATAACGGTGACAAAGGCCGTGCCGACCCGCAGCGCCGTTTCTAGCTCTTGGCAGTTCATCATGAAGCCGCCATCGCCGGTGACTGCAACAACTTTGCGCGACGGATGGACTAGCTTGGCTGCTAGCGCCCCCGGTATAGCAATCCCCATCGCCGCAAATCCATTGGAAATCAGGCAGGTGTTGGGCTTGAGGCAGTGGTAGTTGCGGGCAATCCACATTTTGTGAGCCCCCACATCCGAAATTACAATATCGTCGGCTGCCAGAACCTGCCGCAGGTCGTAGATCAGCTTTTGAGGCTTAATCGGGAAGCCAAAGTCGTCGCCGTACTGCTCATAGTCTGCAACAATTTCTTCGCGCACCTTGAGGTTGATCGGCTCAGGGCGGCCCTGGCGGTGGACTCGCTTGAGAATTTCGTAAAGGGAGTCAGAAATATCGCCAATCACCTCTGCGCGAGGGATATAGCTGCTGTCAATTTCGGCTTGGTTGGGGTTGATGTGAAGAATGGGCAGTTTGCCGTCTGGGTTCCAACGTTTGGGTGAATACTCGACCAGGTCATAGCCCACGGCTATCACCAAGTCAGCCCGCTCTAGAGCACAGGTAATGTAGTCACGCTGCTGCAGCCCAAACGTCCACATTGCCAGTGGATGGGTATAGGGAATCACGCCCTTACCCATAAAGGTATTGGCAACGGGAATATTGAGCTGAGTGGCAAACTCCGTCAGCGCCTCGCTGGCCTTATCTCGAATCGCCCCGTTCCCCACCAGAATGACTGGGTTGGTTGCCTGGGAAATGGCCACTGCCGCCTGCTGAATGCTGTGCAGCGAGGCATAGGTTTTTTCCTGGCCGTCACGCCGCAGGGGGTCGCCCAAGGCTTCCATCGCCGCAATATTTTCGGGCAGGTCGATATGAACTGCCCCTGGCTTCTCAGATTGGGCCAGCTTAAAGGCTTTGCGAACGATTTCTGGGGTAATGCTGGGTCGCACGATCTGAGCATTCCACTTGGTCACTGGCGAAAACATCGCCACCAGATCGAGGTACTGGTGAGACTCAATGTGCATTCGATCGGTGCCGACCTGGCCCGTAATCGCCACCAGCGGAGCCCGATCCAGCGTTGCATCGGCCACCCCAGTCATTAGATTGGTTGCGCCCGGTCCTAGCGTAGAAAGGCAGACTCCAGCCTTGCCAGTCAGCCGCCCATAGACATCTGCCATAAAGGCCGCGCCCTGCTCATGCCGAGTTGTGATGAACTGGATCGATGAGTGTTTGAGCGCCTGCAGAAACTGCAGGTTCTCCTCTCCCGGTACGCCGAAAATGTACTCCACATCTTCGTTTTCCAGACAGCGTACCAGCAGCTCTGCTGTATTCATATTGCCTCTACTTAACTGTACTCAGGTGATTCAGCCCTTTCTGAGAATGGTGGCAGACTGTTTTGCAGAGGGGCCACCAGTCCCGTCGGGTTAACGATGTCTTTATCTGGGAAAAAGTTACTTAATCCAGACGGTTTTGATATTGACGAACTCCTGAATACCCTGGCTGCCAAGTTCGCGGCCATAGCCAGAGTGTTTGGTGCCGCCAAAGGGTAGCCGGGGGTCGGACTTGACCATGCCGTTGATGAAAACAGCGCCCGCTTCTACCTCATTGACTAAGCGTTCCCGTTCTTCAGGGTCATTTGTCCAGGCGCTGGCTCCTAATCCCAGCGGCGTTGAGTTGGCGACGCGAATGGCAGCATCTAGATCCGGCACGCGAAATACCAGGGCCACAGGACCAAAGAATTCTTCCTGATCGGCTAGGGTGCCGGGCGGTATCTGACTGAGAATGGTGGGCGGAAAATAGTGGCCCGGCTGCAGCCGTTCCGGCAGTTTAGCCATCAGGGCAGGCACATCGCCCCCGGTCAAAACAGTGGCCCCTTGTTCGGCGCAGGCTTTGACCTGGGCTGTCAGCTCATCTCGAATCGAGGCTGTGGCCAATGGCCCCACCTCAACGCCCTCGTCCAACGGATCGCCAATGGTGAGGGCTTCAAACTTGGCCTTGAGCCCCTGCTCAAACTGCTCAGCAATCGACTCTGCCACAATAAATCGCTTGGCTGCGATGCAGGACTGGCCGCTATTGATCATGCGGGCATTGGCGGCGGTTGCGATCGCATCCTCCAGATCAGCGCTAGGCATGACAATGAAGGGATCGCTGCCGCCCAGCTCCAGCACCGTTTTTTTGATGTGTTGACCGCAGGCTGAGGCCAGGCTGGCCCCGGCGGGTTCGCTGCCGGTCAAAGTCGCGGCCTTAATGCGGTCATCGGCCACCAGATCGGCTACTTTACTGGCCCCGATCAGTAGGGTTTGAAAGGCTCCCGCTGGGAACCCGGCTTTGCTAAACACCTCCTCAATCGCTAGGGCCGATTGGGGCACATTTGAGGCGTGCTTTAAGAGCCCCACATTGCCCGCCATCAGCGCTGGGGCCGCAAACCGAAATACCTGCCAGAACGGAAAGTTCCAGGGCATGACGGCCAAAATAGCGCCCATCGGCTGATACCGGACAAAGCTCTGGCTAGCATCGGTCTGACCTGGGGCATCGGCTAGAAACTCGGCGGCATGGTCGGCGTAGAAGCGGCAGACCCAGGCACTTTTTTCGACTTCGGTGACGGCAGCTTTTAAGGGCTTACCCATCTCCAAGGTCATGATGCGGCCATAGGCCAGCTTGTTGTCCTCTAGCACCTGAGCGGCAGCGTGCATCCAGGCCGTTCGCTGCTCAAAAGACGTCTTGCGGTAAGTTTGATAGGTTGCTTCAGCCTGCGCGAGTTTCGCCTCAAGTTCAGCATCCGTTAAGGCGTTAAATGTCTTGATCGTTTCTCCAGTTGCGGGATTAATACTGGCAATTCCCATATCCCGACCTCCTCTGTGTATCGCATGAGGTCATAGCCATAAAAACAGTTTGAAAAGAGGAATCCGCATGGGGCGTGGCACTCAGCAGACGGAACCTCTCCAATCTGGGCAGATCCGGCTTACCCTAACCGTGCCCTACCAAAATCAAAGGCCAAAACAAAAAGGCCGAAACAAAAAAGATATCGAAAAACTGGCTAATGACCCCAAGTTTTGTATCTCTCTTTACTGTGCCAATAGAATTATAGGCTGGCCTACAAGTTGTATAGATTGTTTATGTGCCTGGAATGTTAACAATCCGCAACTTGCTGCCTTTGAGCGTTAAGAACTTATTAAAAGTAGCTGCTATCTATCTAGCAGCAGATAATCTTTAGAAAAGATACCTCCTAACTGCGTCTCCAGCCCCATGCGACTCCTCTGCCGGTGTTCAATTTATGGGGCTGCTACTTCTTTAAAGGGGCGCTCTTAATCTTTTTGCCGCACTATCTCTACTGCAATCTGACCGTTAAAGTCCGGAATGGGCGGCGTGAGCTTGGTCAGGCGCACCTTAACCTGGCTAAAGCGAGGATCTGAGGCCAGCACGGTGGTTGCGATCGCAACCGCCAGCCGCTCGATCAGCTGAAAACGGCTTTCTCGAATCAGCTGCTGCACCGCCTGTACGGCGTAAAAGTAGTTACAGGTATCGGCCAGATCATCGCTCTCCCCCGCCAGCGCCAGATCTAGCCAGAGCGTCAGATCGGCCTCAAACCATTGGCCCAGCACGTTCTCCTCTGGCAGAGCGCCTGTGTATCCATAGGCACGAATGCCGGCAATCTGTAGCTGATCCATGTAGCGTTTCCTAGCTGTTGAAGATTAAGTCAAAGACCGCTACAGGCCGTTCAAACATCCAAATCTCGGTGGGTAAAGGGCTTGGCCTGCTCCCCCGAGTAGGTAGCGACAACATGGCCCTGGCCAACAACTTTGTATTTGTAGGTCACTAGCCCTTCCAAACCGACGGGGCCTCGCGGCGGCATTTTCTGGGTACTGATGCCCACCTCTGCGCCAAAGCCATAGCGGAAGCCATCGGCAAAGCGGGTTGAGCAGTTGTGGTATACCCCCGCCGCATCGACCTGATTCATAAAGGTGTTTGCGGCCTGGGGATCTTCGGTTGCGATCGCATCGGTATGGCGCGACCCGTAGCGATTGATGTGGCTAATTGCAGACTCCAGGGAATCCACTACCTTCACTGACAAGATCAGATCACTGTATTCCGTAGCCCAGTCTTCCTCTGTGGCCGCCGCAATATCTGATAGCACAGCGCGGGTCGCCTCATCTCCCCGCAGTTCCACCCCCGCAGCCTGCAGCGCCTCAGCTACCTGGGGCAAAAAGGTCGCGGCCACGCCCCGATGCACCAGCAGCGTTTCAATTGCGTTGCAGGCAGAGGGGTATCCGGCCTTGGCGTCTACCGCAATGGCTACGGCCTTGTCTGGGTCTGCCGCCGCATCTACATAGAGGTGACAAATGCCGTCAGCGTGGCCCAGCACCGGAATACGGGTATTTTCCTGCACATAGCGGACAAAGGCATTGGAGCCGCGCGGAATGATCAGGTCCACAAAGCCGTCGAGCTGCAGCAGGGCGCGAGTCTCTTCCCGCGTCGTCAAGAGTTGCACCGCTGCCGGATCCACCCCCGCCGCTGCCAGCCCCTGCTTAATCGCCTTGATCAGTGCCTGACAGGAGCGCACGGCCTCCTTGCCGCCCTTGAGAATTACTCCATTGCCCGACTTCACAGCCAGCGAGGAAATCTGCATCACCGCATCGGGCCGCGACTCAAAAATTACCCCCAGCACTCCCAACGGACAGGCCACTCGCTGCAGGATCAGGCCCTCGTCTAGCTCCCGGTGAATCTGCACCGTGCCCACCGGATCGGGCAGCTTGGCCACATCGCGCACCCCTGCGATCGCACCTTTCAACTTCACGGCATCCAGCTTCAGCCGCCCATAGAGAGGCTTAGCCAAATCCTCAGCCAGCGCCGCCTCACAGTCAGCCTGGTTTGCCGCCAAAATCTCCGCATCGTGGGCCTCTAGCGCCGCCGCAATGGCCTCAATCGCTCGGTTCTTCGCCTCACTCGAAAACCCCGCCAACGCCTGAGCCGCCTGCCGAGTTTGTAGTGCGATCGCAGTCAGAGAAACCGCCTCAGAAGCCGTGGGAAAAACAGTCATGATCAGGCCCAGTAAGTCCTAGAAATCCAGGGTGCAGACTGAAAGTTTACCAAAAACAGAGGGCAGAAGGCTGAGGAGGTTGGACAGGCAGGGGGCAGAGGGGTAGGGAACTGTAGATACAGACGGACAATACTCCCTGGGCTTCTCCCCCGCTCCCCCGCTCCCCCTCTCCCCCGCTCCCCCGCTCCCCCGCTCCCCTGCTT
>JACVRP010000060.1 GCA_014534385.1 Cyanobacteria bacterium Co-bin13 | reverse complement strand
GACCCCGACACGCCCATCTGCCTGATTCCCTACGACGACCACTATCAGACCGTAACGGCACGGCTGCAGCAAGACTACGGCGTAGAGCTATATCCCGACCTCGACTTTATCGAGCGGCTATCGCAAAACCTGCACGAGATCTTTGGCACCGGCTTCTTCGCCCGGCCCAACCAGTTCCGCAAGCAGGCCTGCTGGTTTGGCCCCTTCGAGCGCTTTCTCTATATAGATACCGATGTGGTCGTCTTTAGCCCCATCGCCAACACCCTCGATGCCCTCGACCAGGTCGACTTTCTCTGCTACGACTACCAGCACAACGGCGGCATTGAAAACGTCTTCACTCCCAAGGTGCTGACAGACGGCATCTTCACCCAGGACGAACTGCGAGACATCTTCAACGGCGGCTTTTGGGCCTCCAAGCGGGGTCTAATTCAAGAAACCGACCTCTACGAGACCTTCCGCGAGTGCGCTGCCCATCCCGACTATTTCGACTTCTCCCAAAAAACCTCTGACCAGCCCATCATCAACTACCTAATTCTCAAACGACTCTCGCGCCGCTTCAATCTAGTCAGGCAGCCAGGCGGCGGACCAGGCAACTGGGCCGGCTCACGTCATTTCCAGTACGACGGCATGCGGCTCATCGATCCTGCTGTCGGCAAACCCCTGGACTATCTCCACTGGGCAGGCTTTCGCATCGCCCCCGGCTGCCCCTACTGGGACATCTGGGAGCACTACCGCTACCTGAGAAACCCAGAGGAGCGCCCGCTAGAAACGGTTACGGCTGGAGCGGCCAGCACTCAATCTCCCACTCTGCTGGGCCAGCTCAGGCGCTCCCTCAGTAAGCTGCGCCGAGGCTAACCCGGCCCGACTGGGGTAGCGGCGCAGCAGAGCCAGAAATTTAGCGTTGTCAAAGCTGCGCGGGTCCATGCGGCTGCCCGAGCGATCGACAATGCGGTGAGTGGTAATGCGGTTCTCAGGAATCGTCGTGCGGGCTAGCAGCCAGGCTAGAGACTCATACTGGGCCTGAGTATAGCCGCTGTGAGTCCGGCTGTTGCCGCGACCGTCCGAAGGTGTTTCTAGCGAAACGTGATAGGCAAAGTTATTGACCGAGGGCGGAAACTGCGGATTGGTCAGCACTGCCTCCGCTCCCTGGGGTCCATTGAACACCGAGTTACCTGCGCCAAATGCTCGTTTTTCCGGCGGCACGATGTAGATCACGGTGCCGTCTCGGGCAATCAGCGTGTGGTAGCTGACCTGATCCTCATCCCGAGGATGGGGCGTGCGAAAGGTGTTGATAGCGCTTTGAGCCGACCCAACCGTTTCGTGGATCACCGCGATGAAATCGTTGTAGACAGGCCGACCGTAGGCATCGGTAGCAAAGCGATCGCCATAATTGGTCGGATCGGCCAGAGCCATTTCTTCTCTGGGGGTGTAGTTAGGGGCCGACTGTGCAATATTCCCCGTAGCCAAGTTCAAATCCCTTGGAGCGGCTGCGCCGATGACCAGCGCCTTTGGAAAAGTTACCTGAAAATCTGTCAGCCCTTCCGAGTCCTCTGTTTCGAGCGCCTGCCCCGGTGACTGATGCACCATCGGCAGCCCCACTGAGCCAATGATGGGTTCCAAGGGAACTGATGTATCCGCTCCCCGCACCGAAAATTCAAGGATTCCGACTAAAATCAGGCTCAGAAGGCCAATCAGCCACAACCGCTTAACCATAGGGGCTGCCCTTCAACTCCCACCAGGATCATGTTTACGCTATCTACGAAAAAACTTTAGCCTAGTTCTTCTGAAATAGCCCCCGCCTGCCCAGGAAATCTCTTGCCGAGCAACCTCTACAGAGCTCGATTCCCTGTTCTTAAACTAACCTACCCAACAGCCACTTCAGTCAGAGGGACATCACCCCTCATTCATCACCCTTCATGCCAGTACTGGTCTAGGTAACACCGCTATGTGCCTTAAAAAACTCGCTTATCATGAGCAATTATTTAAATTTCACCCTAGCTTTATTGGTTTTCCGGAATACTTTACTTCCCATAAACCATTGTTTCAGGAAGTGTAGGTATCTTGAGTTAAGACGGGATCAAAAGAATTAAGCTGCCATCTACCACGTAAGCCGGACGTTTCATAGAGAAGCATTTGTAACTGAATAACCAGTTTTTCTACGAAAAGATAATCCATCTAATCAACCAATATCCCGTCCTGGTTGTGTGCCGAGTTCTACTTCTTGAAGATTCAGCTTATGTCTATGTCATCCATTCAAAGAGCTTTGATTCCCGCAGCCTGCATCGCTGGTACTGTCTTTGCTGTTTCTACAGCGCCCCTAGCGATGTACCGCTCCGAAGTTGTCGCAGTTGAGCTAAAAAATCGTCCTCTTTTTGCCGCTGAAGTTCGAGATCTGGCCGGTCCGTATCTTGGGCTCACAGGCATGATGAGCGTTTCGATTGGGGCCAGCATTCTGGGATTTGCAGGATGGCGTCAGGCATCTCGGAAATCTGAGGCGGCTGAATCAAAGCTGTCCGGCCTAGAGCAAAACCTGCTGGTGCAGCAAAGTGAGCTAGAGGCAGTCAAGTTTTCTGAGGCGCGTCTGCGGGCTCAACACCTAGATGCTTTCCTTGAGCCTCAGTCTCCTGTAGAAGCAGCCAATCAACAGGTCCAACGGGCTCCCTTGGCAGCTGTTCCTAACCCTAATGCAGCCCACATTGCCTCTGTTTCTCCAGCAACCCCTGTAGCCAGCTCCCCAGCTGCTTTAGTGAACAACCCTAATGAAACTTCCTATGTCAGCTACACGGGACTAATCCATCGGCAAACATCTCCGACAAACCCCGTAAATGTTGCAAAAGACAAGGCCATGATGGCGCTATCAGCGGCTCAGTCCTATGCTAGCTACACTCGCTCCAGTGGAGTTGTAGACTCCGCAGTGAACGGCCCTGGCAATGGCAATGTAGAGGGTGTGCAGCTGGACCATCTGCTGGTTCAACTCAAGGAACTTGCTACGCAAGTTGAAGAGTTGCGGGCTGGTTCGTCTAATGGCTTAGCTGCTTAGTGTTGAACTTCAATTTAGCTGCCAATGAATGCAGAGATGCCGTTAGCGCATCTCTGCAAACTGGCTTAGGTAAAGTGCCTGCATACTTCAAAAACATCTCACGCAACAAGGTTTTATTGCTCCGTGAGATGTTTTATGAATTCTTTCTCAAAAGAACTAATGCAGCATATTACTCTGGGGCAGCGGCAAATTGTCGCTCTCCTCAAAGGGCAGCGTTGGCGGCTGATTAAAGTCAGCGGCAGCAGCGTTGAGGTTGGACCGTCCCTCCCAGGGATTCTGTGTTTGTTCCGAGGTGAGTTGCTCTACCTGCGCCTGTCCGGAGGGCAGTGCAACTGCCATCGCCTGACTGACCTGGAGGTAGGGTTCCCCAGAGGAGGTGAAGCTCAAAAGTGTGTTGCCCGATTCGTCTAGGGCCGCAACTGCTTTACGGTCCACCGATTTAGAGAAAGCGCTGGGCTCCAACGTTACCAAAAAGGTGATAGTTGGGCTAGGAGAGGATCCTACCGGTGGAACTGGCATATTGAGCTGCCAATTTTCCTGGTAACGCCCATCTGGTGCAACCTGCCAGAGCTTGAGCGCTGTTTGCCAAGTGCCGTTTTCAGTCTGAGCAAACTGGCGATCGAGGATGACAAACTGGGCTACTTCGCTTTCTCCATCTGCAGCCGAAGTACCGAGATCAAAATTGCGAATGGCTGATACACTCAACTGAGCTTTGTCTGGGAGGGACGTTTTTCCTCGCAGGGTATAGTTTCCCGGCTGGCCTGCCGGCTCAACTCGTTCAATGCTTAAAGTCGGTGGTGACGAACTGCTGGAAATTCCAATTGCACTCTGCAAAGGAGTGCAGCCATAACCAATCAGAAGTACCCATATCAGGAGTAGCCAAGACGGCAAAAAATTACGCATAAATTGTTCGGAAAAACATCAACAGTGAGCGAAAAAGGTTAGGGCGCTACCTCGAAAATCTCTCTAAGATTATTGAAATTCGATACTCGACATCCCTAAGTTCAGACACGATTCATTTCCCTATATTTACTCGGAGAAATGTGCTGCTATGCCCCCCTTGCCTGAATCTTCTTACACTCGTTACAGACTGCCCACCGGACTGCTTTTCTCGTCACTAATTTTGAGCGGCGGGCTTGTAGGGTTGGCCCATTCTGCAATAGCAGCTGAACCAACGCCTCCCAGCGATGCACCAGAGGCGCTGGCTCCTCAAGCAACTGCGGCTGAACCAGCGCCAGCTTTAGCTGCCAGTGCCCCTTCCGCCGCCTTCTCTTTTAGCGATCAAGCAATTCTGCCCCGCCAGCTCAATCTGATCAGTGTTTTACCGGTAGATTCAGGGGCTGCTTCAGCCCAACCGGAGGCTAGTAGTGCTCCATGGCTGGCTCAGGTCTGGCCTGGCAACCCTACTCCGGGTCAGCCTGTGCCCTCTTTGGCCCAAGTTCCGGTGCCGGTTGGGGTGGCTCCCGCAGGTATGCCCGTCCCGTGGCAGGTTGCCCAATCTGCTCAGTTTCCTGGGGCCCCTGCCACGACCCCAGCAGGAACTTGGGTAATGGTTTGGCTGCCCTACGGCATGCCGTATCCTGGTGTGCCTGGTGCGGTCAGCAGTCCTATGGCTGGAGCCCCCACCCCCTATGGCATGGCCTACCCAGCTTGGGTTCCTACGGTGCCCGCTGCCGTGCCCGGTGCCCCAGATGCGGCCAGTACCTGGCCAACTGCGATCGCACCCCCAGCCACCTATGCCCCGGCTGCAACAGCTGCTCCCGCTTACCCTCAGCCTTCCTACCCCTATGGCCAAGCCTATCCCTATGGCCAGGCCTCTGGCTATTACCCCTACGGACAAGTCCCTGGGGCCTTTAGCTACTTCCCTGGCAGTGTGCCTGCCCCTGCGTACCCTCAGTCAGCCTCAACCCAACTTCCCTTCGCTGCCGGGGCAACGGCTAACTTTAGTCAACCCTTAACGGTACCGACAGCGCCCACTATCAATGCCGGTACGGTGCCGCCCCCACCAGCTCAGCCCATACCCATTATTCCCCCAGCTGCCCAACCCAGCCCAGTGCTGCCTGGAATTGCGCCAGCGGTACCGACTGGGTCAACGTTTTCGGGGCCTGCTCCTGCCACGATTACGCCAGCTAATGCACAATCCCTAGAGGCCGCTAACCAGACAGCAGCCAATACATTTGCTGGCCCCCTAGCTCCTCAAGAGTCACCGGCCTTCACCCAAACCAATCTAAATGTCGAGGGTCTCTACGTGCTGCAGGGGGATCGCTCCTCCGCTAGAGCCCGCTTAAATGCTGCCACCTTTCTGACCCCCAATCTCTTAGTAGGGGGCACCTTAGACGTCGTAACCGGGCCTGACTTGACCAGTAATGATGGCGTTCAGCTGACGGAGCTGTATCTGGCGGCATCAATACCTGATGCGCCTGGCCTACGGTTTAGGCTGGGACAGCTGGACCTAACCTCCTATTTTGATCGCAATAGTTTTGCCAAAGATATTGGCCGAGACTTCTTTAATCCAATTTTTAATACCAATCCCGCGCTGCTGGCTGGCGCTAACGTCACAGCCTCTCGGCCTGGCGGGCTGGTGCAGTGGGCTGTCAACGACGACATTACCCTGAGTGCATCGGCCTTTTCCTCAGCTCCTGGCATCAGTGACTTTGCGCTCGATGGCTTTGCAGGCGAACTGAGCTTTCGAACAGGCAACCTGATTCTGCGAGGCACCTATCTGACCTCTAGAGATACCCAGTTTCAGGGTACGCAAGACCGACTGAGTGCCTATGGCGTCAACGCAGAATGGTTTATTCCGGAGGCAAACATTGGCCTGTTTGGGCGTTATGGACGGCTGAACAACACGACCAGCGGATTTGCCACAGACACCTATAGCTTCGGCCTCAATGCCCTCGATTTATTTATGGAGAATGACCGGCTAGGGCTGGCCTATGGTCGTAACTTGTCTACAGCATCAGTCAACGGCCTGACTCCCGACGCGCTGGAAGTTTTCTATGACTTTGAGGTGCTGCCAAACATTCGAATTGGCCTGACGTTCCAACAGCTCAATCAGTTTTCGGAATCGGTTGCGGGCTTCCGCATTCGTAGTGGTCTTGATTTAACCCCCAGCCTCTCCTTGGATTGAGGAATGCCATGTCTGTAAAGCAAGCTTTTATCTCTTCACATTGGTGTAAGCGTCTGGTTCTGGCTGGGTTGACCCTGCTAGCGGCCCCAGCCCTCTCTCTAAGCGTGCTATCGTCCACCCCTGTTTACGCCCAATCTGCAGCGGTGCGGCAGGGATACACCCTGCTGTCTCAGAACCGGGTAAACGAAGCCATTAACGCATTTCAGGCCATTCTCAGGCAGAACCCCCGAGATATTGATGCTCAATTGGGCTTGGGTATTTCTTATCGGCGGGCGGGTCGAGATGCAGATGCCCTGGCTACCTATCAGCGAGTCCTGGAGCTAGAGCCCAACAATCGGTTGGCACTCAGCTCCCTGGGGTTTTTAGGGGAGTTTCGGGCGGAATGGCAGCCGATCGGCATTCAGGCGCTCACTCGTCTGCTTGATTTAGAGCCCAACAACCTGGATGCTAGAGCCCAGCGCGCCAAGCTTTACTACTACCAAGGGCTGTTTTCCCAGTCGTTAGCTGACTATGCGCTGGTCCTGCCCCAAACTCAAAATCTTGACGTTGTAGGCGCAGCCGCAGAGGCCTATACCTACAGCGGCGACTATGCTACCGGGCTTAGTTTGTTCAATCGCTACCAGACTGTGGGTGGAGCTGTGCGAGGCGATCAGGCAATTGCCTATGCCCAGGCACTGCGCGAGAGCGGCAGCGTGGCTCAGGCGGTTCAGGTGCTTGAATCAGAGCTAAGCCGAACTCCAGAATCTAATACTCAACAGGCCCGGCTGCGGGGTGCGCTAGCCACAGCTTATGCGGCAAATGCCCAGTACCAACAGGCGCTAGAGGTCATTCAACCACTACGGGGCCGCAATGATGCTCGGCTTACCCTGGCTCGTGCTCTAAATGCAGTTGGGGAGTACAGCCGTCAAACTGGCTACTCTCAAGAGGCCGCTCAAATTTATCAAACTGTTCTAACGACGGCACCTAACTTACCTGTGGGTGTGCGCAGGGAGGCCGTAGCAGTCTTTAGTAACCTGCCTGAGTGGCGACCCTTTGCTCTGCAGCTGGTGCAGGCCCTCAACAGAGAATTTCCAAACGACAGCAGTCTGGTCTTTAGCCAGCAGGTGTTGGCTTACCAGTTGGGGCAGCTTTCTCGGACAGATTTTGTCCGGCAGGTGCAGGCGGCATTTCCCAGCCTGCCTGGAGATCCGGCACAGGTGCGGAGTATTGGCCAGACGTTGAGCCGAGTTGATCCGCCCGTTGCAGAGCTACTGCCGCTTTACCAGAGTCTGCTGGCAGCAGGATCTCCTGAAGGCTTTCTCAATTTCCGCGTGGCCCAAATTCTGATTCAGCAGGGGCAACTGGCGGCAGCTAAATCAGCTCTCGCTGCCTACGCCGGAACTCCAGCAGGCCAGCGGGATGCGGAGACGACTCAGCTGTTGCTGGCCGATATTGATCGCCGGGAGGGCAATATCAACGCCAGCATTCAGCGGTATCAGGCCCTGATCAGCAGCAGCCGGACTCTAGACGTTCGGCGTGGGGCGCTGCAGGGTTTGGCTGCGGTCTATCAGAGTCAGGGCCTCAATCGAGAAGCGATCGCACTTTACGATCAGATCATTGCTGAAAACCCTCAAGATCCGACCTTCGCCCTAGGCCGAACGGCCCTGGCTTACCAGACAGGGCTAATCAGTGAAGCGCAGGCCGCCGCTGTTCTCAATCAGAGCCTGCAGCAGTATGGGGCCAGTACGCCACCGCCCGAGCTGATTACGTTGGTAGCAGCCCTGCCGCCCGATCCCAGCCGGGCCGATCTGTACCAGCGGCTGCTGACGGTTGAGCCCAACAATTTGGGGCTGCAGCTGCGATCGCTCCAGGTCTTAGCCGACCGCAACCCAACCCAGGCTACAGCAGAGGTTGCTCGGCTGATTGCCCAGGCTCCCAACAACCTCGACCTGTACTTTGTGCAGGGAGATATTGCCCAGCAGACTGGCGATGAGGCGTTGGCCCGTCAGAGTTACGCCACCATCCTACAGCGGCAGCCCAATAACCTAGATGCTCTGCTGGCCCTGGGGGGACTGGAATTTCAGCAGGGCAACCTGGATCAGGCAAATGAGCTCTACAACCGGGCGCTGGCGCTAGATACCACCAGTGGTGTAGCCCGTACCTCTCTGGCTGCCCTCAATGCCGTTCAGGGTCGTCCGCTACAGGCGATTAAGGAGCTGCGAGCCTGGCAACAGTTCCAGCAGGCTCAGGGGGTTGCCGACCCTCAGGTGTCTGCCCAAATTCAGCAGATTGAGGCGGGGCTACTGCAGCAGCGAGGTATTCAGCCACCCTGGGAGCGTTTCTAGGGCGATTTCTGGCGATTTCTAAAGATGTTCCCGCTATCAGGATTTAAGGGTGTGCCTTAACCGTTTGCACATGCGATCGCACCCTTTGATAAAGATCACGGACTATCGGCAACGCGTCTACCTGATCTAGGGCAACCTAAGATGAAATACCTCCACAACTGCCAGAACGCTCACGCAATGGCAGTCAAACTCCTGCGCTTCTGAGACTGATGCTTCCCACTTCCCTTTTCGGATCTGCCTGGCATCTTGGGCGCAACCCTGGGTGCAAATGTCTCCGGTACGGCTCTGTCAGCCGGCAAGTTTGTCTCAGTCTGGCTGTTTGGACTGTTTGCTTTGGCCTGCTTGGCTGCAGCCAAGATATGCCCCCAATAGCGGCTACCCCGATCGATGAGGATCTCGCGCCTGCGGTCGAAACTGCAGCTGCCCTTGCTGGAGAGCAACCTGATAGAGACCCGGCAACCCTCTCGATTGACGCGCTGCTGCAGGAAAGCTGGATTGCCTATCGGCAGCGCTTCATTCAAGCCGATGGGCGGGTGATCGATTGGGAAAGTAACGCCCGCACTGTCTCGGAGGGGCAGGCCTATGCCCTGCTGCGAGCCGTAATGGCAGACGACCCCGCGACCTTCGAGCTGACTTTGCAATGGGCTGAGAGCAACCTCAGGCGAGACGGTAGCGCTCAGGGGGATAGCCTTTGGGCCTGGAAGTGGGGGCAGAGTGAGGGGGGTTCTTGGGGCATTATCGACGGTAACTTTGCCAGCGATGCTGATATTGATGCTGCAACAGCGTTAATCCTAGCGGCCCGGCGTTGGAATCGCCCAGACTATCAGGCTTTAGCCCAGGAAAAGCTGGCTGACCTCTGGGATTCTTCCACCCTACTGCTCCCAGCAATGGAAGCTCAAAACTCCCTCAGATATCTTTTGCCAGGACCTCTGCAGGCGTTTCAACCGAATCCTGGCAAGGTCTATCTCAATCCCTCCTATCTGGCCCCCTACGCCTTTCGCCTGTTTGCTCAGGTTGATCCAGACCGAGACTGGGCTGCTTTAGTTGAGAGCAGCTACCGTGTGCTGAACCAAACCAAGGACCTCTCCCCCCAGGGACTACCTGGGGACTGGGTCGTTTTGGAAATGGCGTCGCAGCAGCTGGCACCCACCGGCAGAAACAGCGCTCTGAAGAGTCACTACGGCTTCGATGCCTACCGGGTCTGGTGGCGAGTATCCCTTGATGCTGCCTGGTTTGGAGAACCGAGGGCCAACCGTTTTCTGGCCGAACACCTGGGCTATCTAAAGACCCAGTGGGAGAGCCAAAAAACCATTCCAGCCGTGCTGGATCTCAACGGGCAGGCTTTGGTGGACTACGAAGCGACTGCCCAATACGCCATGCTCTACCCAGCTTTTCTACAAATAGACCCTCAGCTAGCTGACAGTCTACGCCGAGAAAAGCTGTTGACTACCTACCGCCAAGGAATTTGGGACAACAACGATGCTTACTACGTACAAAACTTGGCTTGGCTGGGCCTGTTTCCAGCTGAGCGGCTGCCAGCCTCCCTGCTAGAAGGCAACCCCTAATAAACAAACTTTCCGAAGCCGGTTGAATTAACTCAAACTAGCTCATTAAGCCCTATGCGTAACTTCATAAAGCAGCTTCTATTAAAGCTCCCAAATCAGCAGCTCCGACGACGGGGCTTGCGACCAGCTTCGACCCCAGCGAGTGCCCGCCGATCTGGTCAACCCTCTAGGTTTTCTCGGGCTCGGCGCTCAAGCTGGACGGTCTGGGGAGCAGGTTTAGCATGCCTGACCCTGCTCCTTTGCCTGCAGATGCCCCAGGTCATGGCCCAATCCAGCGATGCCGTGCAAAAGCAGGAAGACGAGGTGATTCGGGAGTACTCCTTGCCCAGCCCCGCGCCCCAAGCCCCAGTCGTAAGGCCTCGCTCCCGCCCCGCCGAACCCCCTGCCCGCTCTGCTCCGGCTTCCCGGCCGTCCCGTCAGAGCTCGCCTGCTCCAGCGCCTCGGCCCTCAGCGCCAGCTCGGCCCCAACCTGCCCCAGCGACGCCCGCCCCGGCCGCTGCCGCACCAGAGCCAGAGGAGTCAACCCCAGCAGCGGCCCCAGCGGCAGCCCAGCCCGCTTCAAGCCAGTACGTGCTGCAGTTTAACCGCAGCCCGGTTGTCGGCAACGCCCTACAGCTAGAAGGGGTGCTCTCTCAGGCCCGGTTAGGCTTTACCCGGCCTCGTAACTGGCAGGTCAAGTCGGCTAAGGTGCTAATTCGCTTTCGGCACTCCCCGGCTCTGGTGGCTAGCCGGTCCAACCTGACGGTGAGGCTAAACAACTCCCATCTGGGCAGCCTTCCGCTTAACCGCAAACCAGACGAAATCGGCAACGTTCTTTTTGATGTGCCTGCCAATCTAATTCAAGACTACAACACCCTGATCATCCGAGCTCAGCAGCACACATCTGAGGACTGCACTGACCCGACGGATCCGACCCTGTGGACTGAGATCTTGCCCGACTCTCAGGTCGTGATGAACTATCAGCCCCAGGATATTGCCCTAGACTTCGCTAACTTCCCCTATCCCTTTCTAGATGACCTGGGGCTAGAAGCAGATCAGTTGACCTACCTGCGCCCTAAATCCGTCAATAACCTCTGGCTCACTGCAGCGGGACGTTTTCAAGCCGCTGCCTCTAGGTTGACCAACTTCCGGGCTATTGAAACTCGCCTAGTAAATAAACTGGATGAGGTTGGAGCCGAAGCGGGGGTGGTTGTGCTGGGGACCCCTGCTGAGCAGCCTGCCCTGGCTCAGCTGGCGCTGCCGTTTGAAATTAAAGACAACAAAGTTCTAGACGGCGGTGGTCAAGTTCTGCCTAACGGCGTGGGTGTGCTCATGCTGACGACTACAGCGGACGGTGCTCATCCGGTGCTGGTCGCTACGGGTAATGATTCACCTGCCGTTCTTAAGGCAGTCCAAATGCTGGCTCAGCCGGCTGATCGGCAGTTAGCAACTGGCCAAGCGGTACTGGTGAACGAGGTGGCCGATGTTCCTTCTCCTGCGCCTAGGGACTGGCCGGGGTACTTGCCCGCTGAGGGGAATCGTCTGCAGCTGAGCGATCTTTTGACAGACAACGGTCAACCCTATGAAGACGTCACGGTAAATGGGTTGCCAGCACCTCCCGCCATCTCTATACCTCTGCGGGCTTTACCTGACGACCAGTTTCTCAAAGGCAGTAACTTTACGCTCCGCTATAGCTACAGCCCTAATATCGATACTCGTCGCTCCTCAGTGACGGTTCGCATTAACGGTCAGGGGGTTGGGGGTGAGCGGCTATCGTCTGCTAAAGGCGGCAGTGACTCGATTACGGTAGAAGTACCGCCCGCCGTGATGACGCCTGCGTCAACGCTGGAAGTACAGTTTTTTACCTACCCACAAACGGCGGTAATCGCCTGTGGCGAGGTGCCTGACCAGCCTATGTGGGCAACGGTGCACGGCAACAGCAGCTTTAATTTACAGCGCACCAACGTGGTGCAGCTGCCGAATCTCAGGCAGCTACAGGTTGGATTTCCGCTGGCGGCTCCCCAGGATTTGTCGCAGACGGCTTTTGTTCTGCCAGACAATCCGACTGACTCGGATGTGTTGACCCTGCTTCAAGTCAGCGGTCGGCTGGGTCGTCTCAGTCAAGCCGATTCGATCAAGCTGGGGGTTTACCTGGCAGGTGGCTTGCCGGCTAATGTGCGAGAACAGCAAAACCTGGTGGGCATCGGGCTTCGCAGCCGGTTTCCCATTCCTGAAGTGTTTCAACGGCCAGACCGTTTTGCCCTAGGGGATCGGTTTTTGCGGCGGCAAAATCAAAGCCAGGTTCAGACTCTGCCCGACAACGCAGGCGTCATTCAAGCAGTTCCGTCCCCCTGGGGTCGCGATCGCATCTTGTTAGGTTTGACCGGCCAAAGTGAACAGGGATTAGCCGACATTCGCCAGCTGTTCCGCCGAGACGAGCTTTTCTCCAAGCTTGAGGGGGATACGGTGCTGGTGAGGCGAACCACGGCTAACCCGGCTGAATTTAGTGCCGATGACTTTACAGTGACAACCCTGACGCAAAACCAGCCGCGCGAGATTAATCGCAGCGGCCCAGTAACCCGTACCGTTGCCTTTATGCAGGCAAACTGGTTTTTGCTGCCGACTGG
>JACVRP010000319.1 GCA_014534385.1 Cyanobacteria bacterium Co-bin13 | reverse complement strand
GCCAACCGTTACCGATGCCTTTAGCTCGGTGCAGTACCTCATGACCGAGGTCAACTTCGGCTGGCTAATTCGCTCCATTCACCGCTGGTCTCCCAGCATGATGGAGCTGATGATGCTCCTCCACGTCTTCCGGGTCTATCTGACCGGCGGCTTCAAGAAGCCCCGTGAGCTGACCTGGGTAACGGGTGTGGTGTTGGCGGTGATTACGGTTACGTTTGGTGTGACCGGCTACTCCCTGCCCTGGGATCAGGTGGGATACTGGGCTGTGAAAATTGTGTCTGGCGTGCCCGGTGCGATTCCCGTTGTGGGCACCAGCATCGTTGAGCTGATGCGAGGCGGAGACGCTGTGGGTCAGGCTACACTGACTCGCTTCTATAGCCTGCACACGTTTGTTCTACCCTGGGCAATTGCGGTCTTCATGCTGCTTCACTTCCTGATGATCCGCAAGCAAGGCATCTCCGGCCCCTTGTAATTGTCGGTGCAGCCCCTGAGATTCTACTAAACCCTACTTGGAGAAAAGAGTTTAGACATGGCAACGATTAAAAAGCCGGATCTGAGCGATCCCCAGCTTAGAGAGAAGCTGATGAAGGGCATGGGCCACAACTACTACGGTGAGCCCGCCTGGCCCAATGACCTGCTCTATATCTTCCCCGTTGTAATTTTGGGTACCATTGCCCTCTGCGTGGGTCTGGCGGTTCTAGATCCCGCAATGGTGGGTGAGCCTGCTGATCCCTTCGCGACTCCGCTGGAAATTCTGCCTGAGTGGTATCTCTACCCGACTTTCCAGATTCTGCGCATCGTCCCCAACAAGCTTCTAGGAATTGGGGCGATGACCGCGATTCCTCTGGGTCTAATGCTCGTTCCCTTCATTGAGAACGTGAATAAGTTCCAGAACCCTTTCCGTCGACCTGTGGCGACTACCCTATTTCTCATCGGTACCCTAGCAACCCTTTGGCTAGGAATTGGGGCGACCTTCCCGATCGATAAGTCTCTAACGCTAGGCCTGTTTTAGTTAACGGCCTGAGCTGAGATTAAATGAGCCTGTGACGGGTTTACGCCCTGTCACAGGCTTGTTTTTTGTAGCTTTTGATGCCGTAATATGAGAGAGGGTGCATCCGGTTATCCAGGCCTTGCTATAGGGTCAGAGTTGTTTTGGCTACAGTTCGCTGGCTATAGTCAACCGGGGGAAAGGTGAAGCAAGAACATTTGGTCGTTTCCAGTCGTTTGGATGTGCTTAACCAGGTGCAGTACTGGTTTAAGGACGTCTGTCATTCTTCGGATACAGATACAACCTGGGTTAGCAACTACGTAGATCGGTTAACCATTGCGTTAACTGAGGGGTTCACAAATGCGGTGCGCCATGCCCACGCTGAACTCCCTCCGGACACAACGATTGATATTGACTTATCTTTTGCTCGCGATCGCATCGAGATTCGCATCTGGGACCACGGCCAGCCCTTTAACCCAGAGGAGCTGCAGGAACCCGAACCAGGTGCTTTGCTAGAAGGGGGCTACGGCTGGTTTTTGCTGCGGCGTCTGGCCGATCGCGTGACCTATCAGCGGGTCAAAGATGGCCGCAACTGTCTCTCCATTGTTCAATACGGCACTTAGACCCCTGCTTAGCATTGTCCAGGAAATCATAATAAAGTTCAGATCGCCAGTGATTGCCCGTTACCGATGTTGATCCTGTGAACTCCCGGCTTTCTCTGCGATCGCAAGCTGCAGCTACCTTTGTCTTCTTAGAGGTCTTTTCCTGCGAGGGCGGAATTCAGTCCTACGTCAAGGACGTGTTGCGAGCCTATCTGCGGCAGCCAGATCCGCCTGTTGCCGACGTTTTTTTGCTGCGCGACGGGCCAAACTGTGGCAACCCGCTGGAGGGCAGTGCCCTGAGATTTCACTACCTAGATTCGCCGGTGGTTCAGGTAGGCCGTGTTCGTTTGGTGATGGCGCTGGCTCTACACCTATGGCAGCAGCGACCTCAGCAGGTGATTTGTGGCCATGTGCTTTTAGCTCCACTGGTCTATCAGCTGTGCCGTCTGTTAGGTCTGCCACATACGGTCATGACCTATGGCAAAGAGGTTTGGTTCCCGCTGCCACCCCGAGATCAGCAGGCCCTGCAGCGGGCCAGCGCTATCTGGTGCATCAGCCGCTACAGCCGAGATCTGGCCTGTGCTGCGAACGACCTGAGCCCTGAGCAGATGCATCTGCTGCCATGCGTGGTGGATGGCACGGTCTTCACCCCTGGCCCACCTGCAGCAGAGTGGGTGCAGCAGTACGGTTTGCAAGGCTGTAAGGTGCTGATGACCGTGGCTCGGCTCTGGGCTGGCGATATCTATAAAGGCGTGGATGTGACGATTCGAGCGCTGCCTGCGATCGCAGCCACCATTCCCACGGTGAAGTACCTGGTGATTGGGCGAGGAGACGATCAGCCCCGGCTGGCCCAGCTGGCGCAGGATTTGGGTGTGGCAGATCGGGTCGTGTTTGCTGGATTTGTACCGACTGCCCAGCTGCCTGATCACTACCGCTTGGCCAATGCCTATGTAATGCCGTCCCAGGAAGGCTTTGGCATTGTCTATCTGGAGGCAATGGCCTGCGGCATTCCGGTACTGGCTGGCGATGCCGATGGCTCTGCTGATCCCCTACAGAATGGTCGCCTAGGCTGGCGAGTGCCGCACCGCGACCCAGAGGCTGTGGCCCGGGCCTGCATCGAAATCCTAAAAGGAGAAGACCCCCGCTGTCGGGGGGACTGGCTGCGGCAGGAAACCCTGACCCATTTCAGCCCGGAAGCACTGGCAGCCCAACTGAATCAGCTCCTGCAGAGCCCTAAGTTGACGACTGAGGGGAGCCAGGCGGCAAAGCTACAATAGAGTTCGTGGGTCTAGATCTCAGGTATGGACTGCTCTAGAGCTCTGCTGTATCCCCAAACCCCTCGTTCCTTACGTCATGCCGAGGCAAAAGCGTGAACTCTAACGACTTTAAGCAGATTCAACTCAACTTTTCTGGCGTTGGGTGTTGGCTAACGGTAATCGCAGTCGCCTGGCTGCTAGGGGCAGTAGGGCTGGGCTGGCTGGTTAAATCTGCACTGGTTCTGGTCTTTTTGCTAGCCCTGGCTCCCGTGTTGGCGTTTGTGGGCCTGCGCTGGTGGCTAAAGCGAAACGTGGTGCAGGGCAAGTGTCCGGCCTGTAACTTTGACCTAACCGGGCTAAAAAATACTGAAAGCCTTTGCCCCAACTGCGGTACCGCCATAGAAGCTAAGGACGGAAGCTTTCAGCGCTCCACGCCAGAAGGCACCATCGACGTTGCAGCGGTCGAGGTGCCGGTGGTTGAGGTCTTACCTGAGAGCTCTGACCAGACTAATGGGTAGCGAGGAAGTAGATGGGTGGGAGGGTGGATGGGTGGATGGGTGGGTAGATGAATGGTCGAAGCGAGATCTAGAAACGCCCTGCTATGTCACAAAACCGCTCAATCCGTTAACCCATTCACCCTTCACCTACTCCCCCTAATTCTGGCTAATCGTCAGCGTATAGGGCGTCTGAGCAGCGGTTTCATTGCCTACATAGATGTTGTAAAGCCCCTGGTTAAGCAGTCCGGGAGAGGTGATGCGGCCATCGCTGAAGCGATCAGTCGTGCGGCATTCACTGAAGCCGCCGGGGCCTTGAATAAGCAGCGTTACTTTACCCTCGCCCTGCAGGGCAATGTCGAGGGAGGCAAAGGCTTCTGTGACCTGCAGCGTTTGGCTGGGAGCGGCGGGCAGATTGCCGCAGGCTGAGCTTTGGCTGCCGCCAGACACGCCGTTGACCTGTACGGTGCCAGAGAGGGGAGTCGTTAGCGATTGGCTGTAGGCGGTGGTCGCCACACCAGCGACTGAGGCCAGAGCCAGGGGGATAGCTAGCCAACGAAACTGAGACGGCTGCGGCAGAAGTCCTTTCAACATAAATTCCTCACTCGTATGCGTTGCTCCAGATACTTCTATGCTAGTCTTCTGCCCAAAGACAGATAAGCATTCTGTGCCACTTCCTTAAATGGCGAATGGTGGGGTCTGCAGCCTGTCGCCAGAATTTACGCAAGAAACGTGTCCAGATTGAAGCTGGGGTGCTACAAAGGAGAACAATTTAGGCAGAATACGCGTTCTACTTTTCACCCACAGATTGATCAGGGTCGGCTGCTATGGCGCATACCGCTCAACGCCAAACTTCTTCCTCTCAAACGAGTACAGCGACCGCTCTGGTTGTCGCTGGCAGACCCGCCCTTGGGCTGCGACGGCTGATTGCCTGGACCTTGGAGGCCAGTCTGTTGGTGGGCAGTGCTGCTCTGCCTTGGGCCATTGGCGAAGCGGTCAGGCAGACAGGGTCTGGCGCTGGCGTTCCTCTTAATCCTGCCGTTTCGCGGGTTGAGGGTGCGATCGCACGCACTCTCAACCGGCCTAAGCCGTCCCGCATTGTCCACGTGCCGCCGCTGACTAATCTGCTGTGGTTTAGTGCCTTGGGTCTGCCGCTGGTGCTGGCAGGCTCCCAGCTATACTGGCTAGCCAGCAGCGGCAAAACGCTGCCCAAACACTGGCTCGGCCTGCGGGTCGTGGCAGGGAACGGGGCATCACCGGGAATGCGGCGTGTGCTGCAGCGAGAATTGAGCCGCTGGGGGCTACCGCTGCTGGCGGCCTATGGTCTCTGGATTGGCAGCGGGGCCTTTCCCCAAATCGCGCTGCTGGGATCTTTAGCCGGGCTAGCTCTGGCGGCAGAAGGCAGTACAGGCTGGCTCAATCGTGCCCGCCGCCCCTGGCATGATCTGCTGGCAGGCACTCAGGTGGTTGCTGCAGGCGTGTATTTTCCGGCGAAGCAGCTGGGTACAGACAG
>JACVRP010000337.1 GCA_014534385.1 Cyanobacteria bacterium Co-bin13 | reverse complement strand
GATGCCCCTGATGATGACGTGACCCAATTGGGTCATTGCGGCCATGTAGTCCAGCACCGTTTGCCGCAGATTGGGTGGAGTTTTGGGGAACAGGTTGTGCCCATGCAGCGGTGTGCCCGCTTGCACCAGAGGATGGCTCGTCGCCAGTTCGCTGCCAAAGTAAAGACCTTCTTTGAGGTCGGGTTTGCCTGAGGTCAATTCGCCCCCGACCGGAAAGTAGCCGCGCCAAGCCCGCCCGCCCAAGGCCATGCGAATTTGCAGCTTGGTGTCTAAGTCCTGGGCAAAAAACTCGCGGCTGAGGCGTTCTAACCGCTGCTGCAACGCTTCATCCACGCCATGCCCAGCGATGTAGAAAAAGCCATGTTCTCGGCAGGCGCGGTTGATTTGCAGGGCCACTTCAGTCGGCTCCTGAGCAGGGTTAAGCAGCGGCGTAATGTCAATCAGGGGAATTTGAGCCATGTCGGGCGCTCCTCAGCGGGAGCAAGCAGGGTAAGCAAAAAGCTAAAGCAGCCCCATCTTTGGGATACAGCACGCTCTCTACCATGAGGGCGTTGTGGGAATAGAGGGCTGAGAGATATTTTTATTCTGAAAACCGTTTTAATGACGATTCTATTTGAATTGTAAACGTGTCATAATTCTTGAAAGAAATGCCCGGTAAATCGGTCGGTTTTTCGGTGATTTGCGTTTCTCCAAGAAAAAAACTGCCTCAGCGTAATCCCAGCCCCTTTTCCCTTCAAGCTCCCATGATCGACGACTTGAATTTAGATCCTGAGATTTCAGTAGCGGCAGAAACCAGCCCCTCCCTCTGGCGGAAGTGGGGGCGCTGGAAAAAGCCCGATCTCAACCCGAAACGCCTGTGGTCAGGGCTGCTCGTCATTGTGGGCTACCTGCTCTCACCCCTGTGCTGGTGGAACGACCTGGTAATCAACCTGCCGATTGCCCTGGCTTTTGGCTACCTGCTGAGCCTGATCTACCCGCCTGGACTGGTGCCTTTCACGATTGCCGGATACTGGCTCTCCAATGTAATCGGCATGGTGATGATGCAGCAGGGAGCAGTGGGTGTCCTTCGCCCTGAAGCGGAGCAAAACCCGCGTCAACTCTTTCTTAGCGGGCTGCTGACTTCGACTCTTTACACGGCTCTCATTGTCGGCCTGCTTCAGCTAAAGGTGCTAGACATACCAGATATTTTTGGCCCTGAGCTGTGGGCTCAGGTGAGTGACTACCTGCCCAGCTGGCTCTCACCCCTGTCTTAACCGCCGCATCCGATGAACTACCTGCTTCTGTCTACGCTCAGCTTTTTCGTCGGAATTATCGTGGGTCTTACGGGCATCGGCGGAGCCTCGCTGATTACCCCCATGCTGATCCTGTGCTTTCAGGTACCCACTTCGGTCGCCATCGGCTCTGACATTGTGGCCGCGACGCTGATGAAGGTAGTGGGCGGTGTTCGCCACTGGCGGCAGCAGACGCTCGACTGCGAGGTGGTGAAGTGGCTGGCTCTAGGCAGCGTACCGGGTTCGTTGACGGGGGTCACGCTGCTGCGGTGGCTGAATCTCTCGGAGCGGTTCAACTTAGATGGGGTGCTGCTGCGGCTGCTGGGAGTTGCGATTTTGGGAATTGCGCTGGTGTCGCTGCTGCAGCTGGTGGTGCTCACCCTCTGGCCCCAGCTCAAGCCGCCCAGTCTGCCCAAAATTGAGCTGTCTACCTGGCAAGGCAAGCTGCAAAGTATTTTGGTCGGCGCTTTTTTGGGCTGCATAGTAGGGCTCACCAGCGTTGCATCAGGCTCAATGTTTGCCCTGGTGCTGATTGCCTTTTTTCAGCTCGATGCCCGCAAGCTGGTGGGGACTGACCTGGCTCAGGCGGCGATTCTTCTAGGCTTTACAGCGTTGGGGCATTTGGGTCTGGGGACTGTGGACTGGCATTTGGTGCTGCCCATCTGGGTCGGCTCGGTGCCGGGGGTGCTAGTCGGCGCTAAGCTGTGTCAGTTGGCCCCGCAAAAAACGCTCCGCTTCGGCATTTATCTTTTGCTGACCATGGTGAGTTGGAAGCTGATTGACCCTCTGTGATGGGTTAGTGCGATTGGTTAGACTGAAGGTATTTGTTGCGATCTCATTCGCCTATGTCTGCCCCTGCTACCGATACTCTGCAATCATCGATTGAACCGGCGCAGTCAGACGAGGTAATCTTTCCACCTGGAGACCTCTACAGCGACGAACCTCCCTTGGAGACTGACCTACACCGCGACCAGATTGACCTGTTAATTCGCCTGCTGAAGTGGCTGTGGCAAGATCGCCAAGATTTCTACGCTTCAGGAAACCTGACGGTTTACTACAGCCCTCGCCAACGCAAATCCGAAGACTTTAGAGGGCCAGACTTCTTTGTGGTGCTGGGCACTGAAAAGCGACCTCGTAAAAGCTGGGTGGTGTGGGAAGAAGAGGGCCGATATCCCAATGTCATTGTGGAACTGCTGTCGGAGTCTACTGCCGATACTGATCGGGGCTTAAAGAAGCAGATTTATCAAGACACCTTCCGCACGCCTGACTATTTCTGGTTTGATCCCAACACGCTGGAGTTCCAGGGGTTTCATTTGGTAGATGGGGCCTATCAAGACCTCTCAGCCAACGAGCAGGGATGGTTGTGGAGCCACCAGCTACAGCTCTTTTTAGGAGTTTATGGGGAAAAGCTGCGGTTTTTCACAGCCGAAGGGCAGCTTGTGCCCACCCCGGAAGAGTCAGCGGCAGCAGAGCAGCAGCGGGCCAATGCAGAGCAGCAGCGGGCTGATAAGTTAGCGGCAAAGCTGCGCGAGTTAGGCGTTGATCCGGAAACGATTCTTGGCTCTTGATCAAGGTTCTTGATGAAGGGCGACAGGCTTGAGCAGGTTTATTCGCCAGGTCAATGGGTGGCCAGCGCATAAAGCAGTTCGTGGGTGCCGTTCTCAAAGAGGATCGATAGGCCCAGCCAGATCAGCACAAAGGGAAAGACTCTACGGGCGTAGTGGGTCATGACAAATGCGATCGCAGGCTGACGGGTCAAGTTATAGGACAGTAAACACCATAGGCCAATAGCGCAGTAGCAGATTACCAGCGTTATCCCCAGGGTAGGTAGCGTAGAGCTGGCAAAGAGGGGAATATAAATGCCAAGGTTATTGCCACCATTGGCAATCGTAACCGCAGACACTCGGTAGGTTTGCGGGTCGCGTAGGGTGTTGAATAGGGAGCCAGGGCGGTGGAAGCGAGTCAGCGGTAAGAACCCTGCCGATACCGTTTGCACGGTACCGTCTTCTTCGTCTGAGTTAATCAGGTTGCTGATTCCAATCAGCACTGGCAAAATTCCCAGCAGCCCAATCCACTGTTCAGAAATTAGCAGGCCGCCAAAGAAGCCGACCAGACTGACAGTCACCAAACAGGTAAAGCCAATGAACTCGCCAATCACGACGTGGCGGGGGCGAAAGTGGCGTGTCGTACGGCCAAAAAACAGAGTCAGATAAATGTTGTCATCAAAGGTAGTAGCAAAGGCGACGGCTACCGCTGTCAGTGCGGTTCCAACTATCCAGTTCATGGGCTAATTCTCTTCAGCGTTACTGTTAGTAGGGTGGTAACGATCCACCCCATTGCAATTTCTGGATGCGTTAGTCGACGGGCGCGTTAGGCACTTGAGCGGCGACTTCGGCCTGGGTCAGTTCCGGCACTAACAGATCGGTTTGATCAGCCTGAAATACGCCCGTTAGCGGCAGGTTAAACTCGATGGCGTTGGTAACCGGATTTTGACTGATCACGAGATTGCTGCCGTCAATGATGGTGGCAGCCACAGGCCCCCCGCCCAGGTCCAGGTCCGACACCAGACTGTCACCCGGCAGATAAATTCCGGTGCAGGCAACATCATCATCGGTGGTTTCGCCCGCGCCCAGGTAACTCAGGACTGCAGCACCGGGCTTCTTGGGCTTGCGAGTGTAGACGCCAATGGTTTCAGAGGTGTCGTTGCGGCAAATGCCCCAGTCTTCAGAAGTTTCCATGATGTACTTCTGGAAGCGCAGGTCGCCGATCTTTTGAGCCAAGGATTCGGCGGTGAAGCCGGCTTCTTTCGGGTTGGTCTGGGCCTGTATCAGGGTGTCGAGAGTTTGGGTAATTTCGGCATATTGGGGACTTTTCTCAGCAATGGGGTCAGCAAAGGCCGGACGGGCCAGGGTTACACCTATCAGTAGAAGTCCGGCAAAGAGCAAAAACTGTAGAAATTTCATGACAATCTCCTTAAAAAAACGGGATTTACAGCTTGGAAAACATTGAGGCTAAGTAGCCCTTGATTCGGCGGGAACTGATCCGGTGGGAACTACTGCCTACGCAGCGCTAGCCGCCCCAGCAGCAGAAACCACGGCTCAAAAGCTTTCATTAGGTGCAGCACACACAGTCCCACAATCGTCAGCGCCAGGGCGGTTAGCCCTCGGTACTCTAGGGTGTGGCTGTCAATCAAGATCAAAATGCCCAGCCCAACCAGCACAAAGGGAATCAGCAGATTGCCGTAGCGGGTTAGGGCGGTTGCGATCGCAGGTACCTGAGTCAGCCGATAGGCGGTGTAGCACCACACGCCCACCAGGGTGAAAAACACGGCCAAAAACACCCCCAACTCCCTCCAACTAGCGCTAGCAAACAGCGGCATGTAGATACCGATGTTG
>JACVRP010000330.1 GCA_014534385.1 Cyanobacteria bacterium Co-bin13 | reverse complement strand
GCCAGGCTGACTTTACCGCCTGCTCCTAACACTTCAGGATCAACCTGAAAGGCCAGGCCCGAAAGGGAGTTTGGTACGGGCGGCAGCCTGAACTCAAAGCGGCTCTCGAAGGAGAAGTCAGGATCGACGGCAAACGTCTCGCCCAGAAGAGCGCGGGTAGGGACGTTGCCGGTGCTGGGAGCGAGCCGCAGGAAATTGTTGACCGGAGTTGCACCTCCAGTTAGCCCAATTTGACCCGAAGGATCGAAGGTTAGCCCGCTGAGGGCGCTCTCTTGAATGTTTTGTAGGATGCGCTCTTGCAGGGGCGCATAGCTCTCGATGTTGCGGTGGGTGAGGGTGCGATCGCTAAACAGCTCCTCCGCATTAATATTTTCCGAGCCCTCAACCACCTGACCACCCTGCAAATCTAGCGGGTCGAAACCTGGTTCGGCGGGGTTAGCGCGATTGCGAATTTGATAGTAGTTGATGCCCCGGAGCACGTTGGCAGGCAGGACATTATCTTCTGAGCTGGCGTCAGTTAGCGGCACGTAGGAGTCGATCTGCACCAGCAGATTGACTGGGCGGGGAGCTTGGGCGTTGGCCAGGCGAACGGCAGACAGGCCGCCGCCGCTGTAGCCGACGATAGCAAGGCTGCCGGACGTGGGCAGCTGACTCAGAAAGCTTTGGGCCCGCTGGCTGCCGACCTCCTCAAAGGAAAATACGTTGCCCTCGAAGGAGGCAAATACCTGGCTGGTCACAAAATAGTCAGGAAACGCCTCAGCCAGCCGGGCGTTGAGGGTGTCGATGCCGGTCGTTTCAGAGTTGCCCCCGGAGGGGTTGAGCAGACCGCCCGCGCCTCGAAAGAGTGCGATCGCAGCCCGCTGGTCAAAACTAAAGTCTCGCTGGGTGGGAGTAGGGCCGAGGGCAGCAGTGACTGTAGACATCGCTCGCACCGGGGATCGCTAAGTATCAATAGTTTTGGCAGCTTAACGTACAGTTCTGCTTTTGTGGCTTATCCTGCCCGTCAGGGGAAGCTACTGCAGCTCGGCCAGCCGCTGATTTAAAGCTTCCAGCTGCGCTTTACGATGCTGCTGTCCCGGATGAGCGTCGATAAACAGGGCCTGGTCTTGCAAGTAATCACGCTCTACCTCAGAGAATTTGGCCCGAAGGGCCTGAGACGTTGCTGCGGTGATCAGGCGCTCACCTCCACTGGGCGCTAGCCGTAAAAGCAGCTCTTCGAGAGCTGCTTGCTCTGTCTCCAAATGAACGATAAGAGGATGATCCTCGGTGAACCTTACCCCCTCCAAAACTCTTTCGACCTCCAGCTGAGCAATCTGCTGAGCTAGATCTTGGGGAGCCGTCCCCTGAGTTGGGAGTTCCTGTGGTGACGCTGCGCGCTCCGCGCCGGGTTCAACTGCAGAGGCTCTAGCCTGGGGAGCCTGGCAGCTCATTAGACCCACCGCCGACAGGAGCACAACACTGCTCACCAGTCCTGCCAAATGCTTTAAGTTCATGCAGCCTATGCCTCTGCTACAGATGAGGAATTGTAGCGATCGCGCTGAACAAAAATATGCGCCTACCCACGGGACGTTGATATGACGATCAAGTTCCTGACGAACTCAGCGCCATTAGCAGGAGACGCTACGGGAAACCGATATCCCCTCACGCAGCCAGTCCTCACGCAGGAGCGCCCATAGCTTCACATCTTCAAAGACGCCCCACTTTCGCACTCGCTGGCGCAGCACGCCCTCCTGCACAAAGCCATTTTTAGACAGCACCTTGCCCGAGCCCGGGTTCCTAACCATGTGATGCGCATAGAGCCTATTGAGATCAAGGTTTTGAAAGCCAAATTTCAGCATCGGAGGTAGTGCTTCGCTCATGTATCCCTGACCCCAAGCCTCTACGGCCAACCAGAAACTGAGCTCTGCCTGAAAATGCTCCGGTTCAATCTCTCGAATTTCGATCAGACCCCGAAATGCCTGCTCAGCCTTGCTTTCAATCACAAATGCAGCCGCCTGGCCTGCCTCTCGTGCTGCAGCTTGCCTTGAAATATATTGCTCCGCCTCACCATCAGGATAAGGGTGGGGAACAGAGATCATTGCATCTGCGACTTCGCGGGCACTGGCCGCCGACTGAATTGATGGGGCGTCTCCGGGAGAAAGCGGCCGTAAAACCAATCTGCTAGTCTCTAGGATCGGTTGAATCAGCATAATGTCATCCTAGTTGAACCGACTCGTGAGATTAGCCATAGAACCTTCTATGACCTAGCTAGAAACTCGGTTTTCAGCAGTCTAAACTGCTCTAGAGCGCGATGCTCTCCCTTCCAAATCTTGCTGGGTTGCGGGCCGCCGCAGCTACAGCCGCGCTGTCTCAAGGCGTGGAAAAGGTGTAGATTGGCAGTCTTGGATCATCTCTTATCTCAGAGTGATTGAACTTGTAGCCCATCCTATGGCTTAATGCCTGAGGGGTCTGGCGTTATTCACAGCTTTTTCCACAAGTGCTGTGGAAAACTAGGCTACCTGTGTTGAATATTTTTTAGGCAGACTGGTTATGACAGAACAGACAAATCCCAAAGTGTTTTTTGACGTCACCATTGGCGGTCAACCCGCAGGGCGCATCGTCATGGAGCTGCGGGCCGATGTAGTGCCCGAGACCGCCGAAAATTTCCGCGCCCTCTGCACGGGAGAAAAAGGGACAGGCCCCTCTGGCAAACCCCTGCACTACAAGGGCAGCTCCTTCCACCGAGTTATCCCCAACTTTATGTGCCAGGGTGGCGACTTTACCCGGGGCAACGGCACGGGCGGCGAGTCTATCTACGGCAGAACCTTTGCCGACGAGAATTTTCAGCTCAAGCACACTACCCCTGGCCTGCTCAGCATGGCCAACGCTGGTCCTGGCACCAACGGCTCTCAGTTCTTCCTCACCACGGTTGAAACGCCCTGGCTCGACGGTAAGCACGTTGTCTTTGGCGCTGTGGTAGAAGGTATGGACGTGGTGCGGGCCATTGAGCAGGTGGGCACCCCCAGCGGCAAAACTCGGCAAGCGGTGGTGATTGCCGACTGCGGTCAGCTGTAATACCAGAGAAACCGGGTTTCTTTGAGAAACCCGGTTTCTAGATCCCTCAAACCACACGATTTTCCCGCACGCAGTCGGCATACCAGTGGAAGCTGGCTTTGGGGGTGCGCTGCTGGGTGGCATAGTCTACATAGACCAGACCAAAGCGGCGATCGTTGCCCCAGGCCCACTCAAAATTGTCCATGAAGCTCCAGAGAAAGTAGCCGGTGAGGGGGTAGCCCTCAGCCGTGGCCCGATGCGCGGCCTGGAGATATTGGCGCAGGTAGAAAATCCGCTCTAGATCGAGAACTTCCCCCTGGGAGTTCACCTCGTCTTGGGCCGCGCAGCCGTTTTCGCTGATAAACACGCGTAGGTCGGGGCGGTTAAGGGTTTCGCTGATGTGGCGCACGCCCCAGTAGAGCCCGCCGGGCAGCACCCACAGCCAGGGCATGTGTAGCCGGGGGTAGCTTTCTCGAAAATCGAGGGTTTCGTAGCCCTGGTCATTGTCTGCCGCTCGCACATAGACGCCGCTGTAGACGTTGAAGCCAAAGGCATCGAGCGGCTGGTGAATCGTCTCTAGATCGCCGGGCTGGATATCAGGGGCATCCTTACCCAGTCGCTCTAGAAGCAGCGGACTGTATTCTCCAGTGAGGGCCGGAAAGACGATGCCGCCATTGGTGCCTGTGGTGTGAAAGGCCTTTTGAGCAGCGGCGATGTGCTCCGGGGTCTCGCTAAAGGGGACGGTGGCCAGAAAATTATCGACCAGAGCGACTGAACAGGGCTGGCGTGAGGCGGCGCGAATGGCTTGACAGCCCAGTCCGTGGGCCAGCAGGGCATGGTGGGAGGTCTGCCAGGTTTCCTTGGCAGTCTGAACGATCGTGCCAGGGGCGTGGAGCGGGACTTGGTTTACCCCGTAGCCCATGTGGGTGAAGCAGAAGATTTCGTTGATGGTCATCCAATGGGTGATGCGATCGCACAGCCGCCCCACCACTACCGACACATAATCGGCAAAGTCCTTTGCCATTTCCCGGCTGCGCCAGGAGCCATAGCGATCTTCTAGCGCCTGGGGACTGTCCCAGTGAAATAGCGTGGCGTGGGGGGTAATGCCGTACTCCAGCAAGCAATCGACCAGCTGCTCGTAGAACGACAATCCCGCTTCATTCACTGCGCCCCGTCCCTCCGGCATCACTCTAGGCCAGGAAATGCTGAAGCGGTAGTGGCGCACCCCCAGCTCAGCCATCAGGGCGATGTCGTCGCGGTAGCGGTGGAAGTGGTCGCAGGCAACTGCCCCCGTGTCGCCATTTAAAACCCGCCCCGGCGTTTCGCTAAAGGTATCCCAGACGCTGCGGCCTCGCAGTTCAGCCGCCCCTTCAATCTGGTAAGAGGCGGTAGACACCCCCCACTCAAAGCCGGGTGGAAAGAAGTAGGTCATAGCGAAACCCCTCAATAGGCAGGCAGTGGGCGATGATGAAGAAAGCTTCTTAAACTGTATTGCGCTAGACAGCCTTGAGCTAAAAATCTCGCATCATCTCTGAAAAAATTAACTGGGCATACTGACTAGGGTTGGGCCTAGGTGCCATCCACTTCAGAATTGCTGCCCGCGTGCCACTCTTATCCCTTCATCTATGACCATTGCCCGCACTATTTGTTTGGGGTTTTTGTCCTTAATTCTGGCCGGTACGCTGCTCCTAGCTCTGCCCTTTTC
>JACVRP010000495.1 GCA_014534385.1 Cyanobacteria bacterium Co-bin13 | reverse complement strand
TCCTGGAGCGATCGCACCACCTGCTGCGACAGGGTTTGCTGCTCCGGCTTAAATAAACTGCCCGCAGATTGTAGCAGCTGCTCTGGCTGCTGCAGATAGAACTGAGTATTGTCGAGTAAGTGCCAAAACTCACGCACAATCCACAGCTCCATCAGCTCGCCCAGCTGTTTTGCCAGCGGCAGCCCATAGTCTGAAAGCGCCAGCGCCGGATCGAGCACGCAGGCCCAGCGCCGCTGATTGAGGGTAATCGAAAAATCAGATACTAGAGTTCCAGTCATGGCCTCTGCTCCCTGTGAGCAAATTAGTCCTCAAAGGCTCGAGATGCTCGGCTACCGGGCATGATCACGGTTCCAGCAATGCCGTGGGGTGACAGCACACTCAGCATCAGCCGCTGGAAGGCAATCGCCCGCTGACGCGGTGTACCGGCAGGCACCTGATACACCAGCCTGACCCGGATTGGCGGCTGCCGCCGCTGCTGTCTCAATCGATTGAGCCGCACGATGGCTGGGCTGTTTTGGTAGCGACGAACCTGGGCAATGTGGCGGTTGAGCTGCGATCGCAGCCGGGAAACGTCCAATGTGCCCTGGGGTGTCAGGTAGCGGCCCAGATCAATGTGCTTACTTTCGTAGATAAAGCCCCTCTGGTTTGGGCGCTGGGCAACCACGTCCAGCCGCTGGCGTCCGGGTCGCAGCCGCACCTCCTGCCGACTGCCAAAGCCGCGCCTGGCCAGCGCCCGCCTGAGCCTGTCTTGAGCCTGCCGCCCGGCCCGCTGGTTGCGCCGCAGCTGAGCCGGTGAAGCCGCATAGTCAAACTCGCTGCTGTCTTCTAAATCGGCCAGAATCTCGTCTACAAATGCACTAAGCCTATCCATCGGCTGTTCTCCTGTTATGCCATTTCTGCTTGACCCTCCCTCACCGCAGCGCAGAGTTAGTCCCAATCATCCGCTTCAGTGCGGGGGTGACACCCGAAAAACCACGCCCTTCCGGAGTCATCCGGTAAGCGGCAATCCAAGCCTCAGCGTGACCGCCCATCGGACGCAGCTCAGACTGAAAAAGAATCGGGTCGATGGCCGTCTTGAAGTCGTTGTCGGCCATAAACTGAAGAATGCGCCGCCCGCTCTCAGCCATCTTGGCCCGTTGGGAAGGTTCGGCAATGCCGCCCAGGTAGCGGTTAGACACAATCTCAATCACGTCCCACTTAGTGTTGGCATCAAAGGCTTTTTTGATGTCGGGGGTGTCGAGCAGCTCCAGCACCGAGTGCAGGTAGTGGCCGGTCTCCACCGTCAGCGCCAGAATGTTGCCGTAGGTAGAGCGGTCGAGGGCATAGCGCAGGTCTAACCCGATCCGCTGCACCGTGCCGATGCTGCCAAAGGGGCGCTGCTCAATCAGCGGCCCACCGCGAATTACCTCGCCAATCAGCAAGTCCCGAAAATACTGCGACACCGCCACCATAAAGCCGACAAACTGGCGGTGAAACTGCTGATTTACAATGGCCCCCGCTGGAGCCTGGGCGTTGCCGTAGTTGAAGGCGCGGCGATAGGCGATCATGCGATCGCGCAGCCCATAGCGCAGCGGCTTCCACTTCTCTAGCAGGTACAGCCCCCGCGCCCCCGGCCCCCGCTGAATCCGCATACGGCCCTCACGAAACAGCCGCTGCAGCACCTGCACCACCTGGAACACCTTCATCCGCTCGTGCTGATAGATGTAGTACAGCTCGGCTGCCGCATGGAGCTGGCTCGGCACTACCGAATCGTCAAAGTCGGGCTGAATGTAAGGGTAGGAGACATTTTCAAAGGGCACTGGCCCCTTGCCGCCAAACCCAATCAAATCAAGAAAGCCATCGGGTGCGCCGCTGCCGTTTGCGGCATTTTTCAGCAGCTCGCCAAAGCGATCTTCAAGCTGCTGCTCATACTGCTGACGCTCCTCCGGCGGCATTGAGGACAACTGCTCCCGCAGGAAGTTTGCCCACAAGCGCTGAATCGTCTCTGTCGTTTGAAAGCTCATGGTGTAGCTCCTCAATTTACTGAACTATTGAGGATTCGGGCTCCGATTCCTCTGGGATGGTTTGGCAGGCATCTGAAAAGAAATGGAGAATGCGATCGCGAAAGGTATGCAGCTCTGCTAACCGCATGGCGCGTTCGGTCAAGTCTTCAGTCATGCGCTCAAATAAAGCATCAAACGCATCGACTAAAGCTTCTTCATCTTCATCAGTAAGCTGGCCTTCCTCGCGCTTCTGCTCCAGAATGTCGATGCAGTGGGTATATAAACGGCTATCTCTGTATCTGTTGAGCGTATTGTTGTTGCTATTTTCGTCCTCATCGTTGGGTCTAAACTTTGAATCGATAATCAGGCTTTCTATTTCATTCAGAGTTCTCATAAAGAGAAAAGCCTGTTGAATACAGCAGCCATCAGCATCAGAGAAATCAAGCTCGGCTTCGTCCCGATCCAGGAGAGGGGTAAGCAACGACTTCACGGCAGAAATTTGGGCTTTTGTCTGCTGCTCCAGCAAAGAAGCAATGGTTGGTTGGAGGCCAGCCAGCCCTTGCTGAACACCTTCCTGGACTTTCAGATCAAAGGTTTGAGGCAGAGAGTTAATTGAATCTTCTAGGGGCTGCAGAGTCAGTGCGACTCCTTCCTGCACGGCTTCAACAACTTCTGTTGAGTCAACTTTGCCAATGCTGGTAAGAACCTCGTACAGCGGAATTTTGGGACTGGGTTTAACTATCTTTTTCATAGTTCTTCCTAAGGCATATCGATATAGCGATCCTGAATGAGTTGTAACGGGGTGCAGGGGTGGAACCCCTGGCTGGCGGCACCGCCCCCACACACCCTCTGTCCTAACAAATCTCTCGATTGCTATATCACCAAATATTTATCTGAAGGCGTGAAAGTCCGCATTGAGCAGAAACATGACT
>JACVRP010000430.1 GCA_014534385.1 Cyanobacteria bacterium Co-bin13 | reverse complement strand
TGCTTTAGACAAACTGAATGCAGGGTTAACGGTCAATGCTGTGCTCTGCGACGTGGAGATGCCGCGACTTGATGGCTACGGGTTTTTGGCCCAGGTTAAGGCGCAACCGGCCCATGACTCACTGCCGGTTGCTATGCTCACTTCACGGGGCAGCGAAAAACACCGGCAGCTGGCGGCTAACCTGGGTGCCGCTGCTTACTTTACAAAGCCCTACAACGAACAGTTTCTGCTCAAGACGCTGGCAGCGCTAGTTGAGCCGACCGTAGTCAGTTAATCTTGCCGGAGCCCTTGCCATGACCCCTTCGAGAAGAGCTTCTCGCCGCAATCTGAAGGCCCTGCCCAGGGCTCCTGTTCACCAAATGATCACCTTTCCCGTCCGTCAGGATTGGTTTGCCCTGCCAATTCAAACCGCACAAAAGGTGTTGCCCCTGGCTACAGCCCACAGCAGCGGCCACGGCCAGGGTATGGGGATGATTTTGGTGAATGGCCAGCGGGTGCCAACGATTGACTTGGAGCGTCATATTTACCGGGATGTGCCCCAGGCAGTCTTACCCGCTGCCAGTCATTCCGCCCCACTGCCCCTACCGGAACTGGTCGACCCTCGCCACGTGGTGATTATTCAGCTGCCCCAGCTAGCTGAAGTGCTGGGCCTGGTGGTCAGCCATGCTCCGGTACTGCGACGGGTGCCCCAGTCAGCGTTTGCCCCAGTCTCGATAACGTTTTTGAGCATGAGCCAGATGCGCTGCGTCAATGCCGTGATTTCTCTGCCGCAACAGGAAAACCCGATTTTTCTGCTGGACCTGGAGCAGGTTTTGCCTCCGCTGCTGCCGCCTTCGCCAGCCAGTGCTTAGGGGGTGAATTGAGAGGGGGACTTCTCAGGCACTTGCCTGAGTGCTTTTCCTGCTTGATCCATGCCCCAATACTGTGGAAGCCTTCTACGGCTGCCGGCAAATGCCAAACACCGAGGTATACCCATGCAGAAAGGTGGTGCCACCGATGGGGCCGATCTCGCCGCCACAGAAGAAGCCACTCAGCGGCACCTGGTCGAGGTATCGGTTAAACAGACGGGAGTCGAAGTTGGGTTCGTTGTAGAGCCCTTCGCCCCGGCCCATGCAGGAAAATAGCAGGGCTCCCACCGGGGAGGTGGTTTGGAGCTGGGACTGGAGCTGGTAGCGGCCGAGCAGCGTCTCTAAGTCTTCGGCGGAGGTGCGGGCATCGCGCAGGTGGAACTGGACTCGCTGGCCGGGGCGGATGCGATCGCCAATGGCAATGGCCCCAGCTTTTGGGTCTACGCCTAGCAGATTGCGGATGAGAAAGTCGCCGTGCTCCAGGGTGAGCTTAAAGCCATCTTGGGCAACGCCGATAAACAAAGAGTGCTGGGCCAGGCTGCGGTCTTCTTCGCTGAGAACTTGAAACAGCTCCTGCAAAATTTCTAGCGGGGGGCGCAGATCATTGCCGCTGTCGGGGTCTTCGAGCTTGAGCAAAATGTTGCGCTCGGCTTCGGCGACTCGGTAGGGGCTACCAATGGGGCGGCAACCCTGAGCCACGATCGCATCTAGGGTGACGTGGCCAGAGAGAGCGACACCGACGACGCCCTCTTGATAAAGCGTGCGATCGCAAAATAGCCCACTGCTGCGATTAACGCTATTGGCGCTAGCCAGACCGCCCACCTTAACGGCCCCCGGATAGGCAAAATCTAGGCCCTGCAGCAGGTCGTTGATGCCCGAAGAGAAGGGATCGGCCATCAAAATAAACTGGGGGTTGTCTGCCGGGTCTACCCCAATCAGGTCGGTCCAATTGCCGGGCGGGCTGTCAAGATCAGGCAGCGCCTCGCCAGAGAGATGAAAGCTATGGACCTTGACCCCCGGTAGCGAGGCAACGCTGAGGCTAAGGGCAGGCTTGTCTTCGACCTCCAGGGCCAGGTCATCAGGGCTCATGCCGATTACCCCGCCGCCGCTACAGCCAATTAGAGCAGTTATGGGCAGGGCTTCTTGCAGCAGGGGCAACAGCCGGGGCAGTTCGCTGGCAAAAGCCGATGAAATAAAGAGCAGCCCCAGGTCAGGCTGGCCGGTAAAGCGGTCTCGAATGCGCTCAACCACTTCCCCAACGGCTCCCTCCAAAGAGGCTCGGGTAGACAGAGCGCTGGCCCACTTCATGGGTTCATACGTCTTATCCATGCTGGCGCACCTCCGTAGTAAACCTCAATATTCCATTCTAACGGGATTCCGCCAGTCCCTGAAACGACCGAACTAGGCATTTCTTAGGACAGATGTCGGATTGCGATCGCAGGGTAAGATTAAGGAAAGTTAAGCGAGGGGGCCAACTTTTCCCCCACCCTCCTAAAGACAATCTGCAGCCCCAAAAACATGAAGCCTTTGCCAGTGTGGTTTCTACGGCCATACCGAACCCAGCCAGTACACTATACTGGGCAGAGAAGCTGCAGGTCAGACATCGCGCTTTTAGAGACGATCTCCCTGAAGCGCTCCTGTTGTTTATCAATAACACCCCTAAAAGTCCATGAGCGATATCCAAAACAAGATCCAGGAAGAAATTGAAAGCGCTCGCGCCGCCTGCGACGCCACCGGTTCCAACTCTCAAGAGTGCGCTGCTGCTTGGGATGCCGTTGAAGAGCTACAGGCAGAAGCCTCCCACCAGCGGGACAAAGGCCCTGTTAAGTCTTCCTTTGAGCAGTACTGCGATACTAACCCCGAAGCCGACGAGTGCCGCGTCTACGACACCTAAGCGGTTCCTTGTCCTGTGAGTGGCTTTAAGCTTCGGCACCCGCCCCTGATGAGTATCTTTTGCTAAAGCGTCCTGTTGATGACAGGACGCTTTTTTACGAATTTTTATGACCCTGCAAGTTTACGGCATCCCCACCTGCACCACCTGCAAAAAAGCCCTGACCTGGCTCGACAGTCAAGGGCTGAGCTACGAATTCATCAATACCAAGACCCAGCCGCCCGCGCGGGAGCAGATCCAAAGCTGGGTTGCCGCCCTGGGCGCTAAATCCATGCGCAACACCTCCGGCCAGTCTTACCGAGCCTTGGGCGAGGAAAAACAAACCTGGAGCGATACCCAGTGGGTAGACGCCTTCGCCGCCGATGCCATGCTGCTAAAGCGCCCCCTTTTTGTTAGGGAGGGTCAGGCAGTGTTGATCGGCTTTCGAGGCACGGATGAGGAATTGAGGCAACGGTTGGGCTCTTAGGAGGACACGGGGACGCGGAGACACGGGGACACGGAGACGCGGAGAGGCAGGGAAAACCGGGCCGCGCTGTGCTTAACACCAATCCACAAGGCTCGAAAGGCAATTTGCAGACACCGCCCCTACGGTCTCCCCCTTCTGCTCCCCCTCTCCCCTTTCTCCCCCTCTCCCCTTTCTCCCCTGCTCCCCTCACT
>JACVRP010000641.1 GCA_014534385.1 Cyanobacteria bacterium Co-bin13 | reverse complement strand
TGCCTGGACGCTGCAGTTTCAGGTGGCGGCCAAGCAAGACCCTTCGCTGCGGGTGGGGCTGGAGGACTATTGGCGAATGCGATCGCAGCAGCGCCAGCAGGTGCAGGCTCAGATGGGGCAGGACTTTGAGCGGCAGCTTTTGCTCAACCTGGGGCAGGCGGCGCGGATCTACCCAGACCTATGGCGGGGGCTTGAAACAGACGAGCCTGTGGGCATTTACCTCAACTTAGAGGCCGCCTTTGGCTTTCTTAAAGAGGCGGCCTGGGTATTGGAAAATGCTGGCTACAAGGTAATCGTTCCAGCCTGGTGGACGCCCCAGGGCAGGCAGCGGGCCAAGGTGCGGCTGCGGGCCAAGGGCAAGTCCCTCAGCGGCGGCGAAGACAAGGCGAAGTCCTACTTTTCCTTTGAGCGGCTGGTGGAGTACCAGTATGATCTGGCCATCGGCGGCGAACCCGTTAGCGAGCAGGAGTGGAACCAGCTGGTCAACGCCAAGACGCCGCTGGTCAAGTTTCGCGGCCAGTGGATGGAGCTAGACCAAGAGAAGATGCAGCAAATGCTTCAGTTCTGGCAGGCCCAGCAGCAGGAAAACCCCGAGCTAAGCCTGCTCGACTTCATGAAGCTGACCGCTGGAGAAGACGACAGCTTAGAAATCGAGGTGGATCGCCACAATAGCCTGGCTGACATGCTGGCAAAGCTGGGCGACAAAAGCCAGCTCCAGCCCATCGACAATCCCCAGTCGCTTCAGGGTCAGCTGCGCGAGTACCAGAAGCGGGGCGTCTCCTGGCTGCAATACCTGGAGCAGCTGGGCCTCAACGGCTGTCTGGCCGATGACATGGGCTTGGGCAAAACCATTCAGGTGATCGCTCGACTGCTGCAAGAGCGAGAAGCCCAGGGAGAACCGGGCCAACCTGCCAAAATTCCGCCGACGCTGCTGGTGGCTCCGACTTCGGTGGTGGGCAACTGGGCGCGGGAGATCCAAAAATTTGCCCCTAATCTCAAAGCGGCAGTACACCACGGCAGCGAACGGGCCAAGGATGCCAAAGCCTTCAAGCAGATCTGCCGCGAACATGACGTGCTGATTACCTCCTTTGCCCTGGCCCGCAAAGATGCCAAGCTGCTGGGCGAAATTCAGTGGCACCGGGTTGTGCTGGATGAAGCGCAGAACATCAAAAACCCCAAGGCCGCCCTGACCAAATCTATCCTGAAGCTAGAGGCTCCCCACCGGCTGGCGCTGACCGGCACGCCCATCGAAAACCGACTGCTGGATCTGTGGTCGATCTTCAACTTCCTCAATCCGGGCTACCTGGGCAACCAAACTCAGTTTCGCCGCAGCTTTGAGCTGCCCATTCAAAAGAGCGGCGACCCACGCCAGTCCACGACCCTGAAAAAGCTGGTGGAGCCGTTTATTCTGCGACGGGTGAAGACCGACCAGTCGATTATCAAAGACCTGCCCGACAAGGTCGAGCAAAAGCTCTACTGCAACCTCACTAAGGAACAGGCCTCGCTCTATGAAGCGGTAGTCAAAGACGTGGAGGAGCAGATCAACCAAACCGAGGGCATTCAGCGCAAGGGGTTGATTCTCGCCACTCTAACCAAGCTGAAGCAGGTCTGCAACCACCCTATGCAGTTTTTGCAGGACGGCAGCGAGTTTACGCCCGAGCGATCGCACAAGCTCACCCGCCTCAGCGAAATGGTCGAAGAGGCCGTTGAAGAAGGCGAAAGCCTGCTGATCTTCACTCAGTTTCGCGAGCTGGGCGATGCCTTGGAAAAGTATCTGCGCCACACCTGCCGCCGCAACACCTACTATCTGCACGGCGGCACCACCCAGCCCAAACGAGAGCAGATGATCCGCGAGTTCCAAGACCCCGAAACCGAGCCATCGATCTTTGTGCTGTCCCTAAAAGCGGGCGGCGTTGGCATCACCCTGACCAAAGCTAATCACGTTTTCCACTTCGACCGTTGGTGGAACCCTGCCGTGGAAGATCAGGCCACCGACCGCGCCTTCCGCATCGGCCAGAAAAAGAACGTCTTCGTCCACAAATTCGTCGCTATGGGGACTTTGGAGGAACGCATCGACGAGATGATCGAAGACAAGAAAAAGCTGGCCGGGGCGATTGTTGGCGCGGATGAGTC
>JACVRP010000658.1 GCA_014534385.1 Cyanobacteria bacterium Co-bin13 | reverse complement strand
TGGGTGTATTTGTCACGCCGGTTAGCCAGGGGCATGATGACGTGGTTGTAGACCTGGGCGATCGCATTGCCATGGCCATGCAGGCGAGCGCAGCTGCGTCGATCGGCTTCTAAGATCCGCTGGTAGGTTTCGGGATCGTAGCCTTCCATCCAGCTCAGTAGCGTTGGGCCGATGTTGAAGCTGATGTACTCATAGTTATTGACGATCCGCATCACCTCGCCCCGGTGGTTCAGAATCCGGGCAAAGGCGTTGGGCCGGTAGCACTCATGGTGAATTCGCTCGTTCCAGTCGTGGAACGGCGCTGCCCCAGACTGACGCTCTACCGCATTGAGGTAGGGGTTTTCGCGAGGAGGCTGGTAAAAATGCCCGTGAATGCAGACATAGATACCGGTCTCGGTCGGCAGAGGCGGGTTTGCTGGCCCTAGCCGGGGATCGGCGGGGGTGGCCAAAGCAAGCGCAGCTGTAGACGCTGAAAACTGCAGAGAATCAGCCATAGAGTCAATAGTCAATGAGTGCAATGCAACAAAATACCGAAAGGACGAAATACTGAAGGACGCATCTTGTTAGATGCGGGGACGGCAAATTAACCTTAAGGGACTGGTTTAATATCTTTGCGAATCAAAAAGTATCTCTGTGGGATTGAGCGCGCAGGGGCCGGTTGAGACAGCGGGCAAGTCCCCTTACTATCGCAGCGCTATCAGCCTATCCTAGCGCCCATCGATGAAACCGCTTCAAGATTTAATGTGTGCTGCTGTTTTGCCCTACGCTTTACCCTAAAGATCCCCGCCCTGCCCAGACTCCTTCTCAGGATGGATAGCTGCTGCGATCCCCACTGCAATCCCCCAAGGCAGGCTGCTTCATCGCCCTCTTAAGCGCCGGGCTGCCCTGCAGCTAGGTTCAACAGCTAGGCTAAACCACCAGAGGAAGGCGGGGCAACAGTACGGTAACCGTAGTGCCCTGACCCGGCTGACTGTCTAGCCGGATCTGGCCCCTGTGGTTATCGACAATGACCTTTGCGATCGCAAGCCCCAGGCCCGATCCCGCCGCTCCATTGAGGCTGCGGCTGCGGGCCGGATCGACCCGGTAAAACCGATCAAACACGTGGGCCAGCGCTTCGGCAGTAATGCCGATCCCCGTATCTTTGACCACCACCTGCAGCCAGGGCTGCCCCTGCTGCCGGACAGACTGAAGCTTAACCTCAACCCTACCGGCTTTGGGCGTATACTGCAGCGCGTTGCCAATCAGGTTGGTAAACAGCCGCGTAACCTGATCGGGATCGCCCGCCAGCATGAACTTATCTTGATCGGGCGGCTCTGCATCTTCGGCCCCTGATCCCTTGCCCAAGGCCACAGCAACCGGAGCTAGGATACCGTAGGCCAGGCTGATCTCCTGATCCTGGGCGATCACCTGCTGCTCCTCGGTCACCTCTGCCAGCAGCAAATCCAGGTCAAAGGATTCTCGTCGCAGGGGCACTAGACCGCTTTCCTGCCGGGTGAGAAACAGCAGATCATCCACCAGTCGCCCCAGCCGTCGAGTCAGCCGCTCAATCACCTGCAGCTGATTTTGCTGAGTCTGTACGTCGGGTTCGGGATCAGCCAGAGCGACCTGCACGTTGGTTTGAATTACGGCAATCGGGTTGCGCAGCTCGTGGGAGGCATCTGCCGTGAACTGCTTGAGCTGCTGGTAGGAATCGCGCACGGGTGCGATCGCAATGCCCGACAGCAGCCAGCCGATTCCCGCCACGGTACCCACCATCAGACTAGTGCCTAGGGCCAGATCCAAAATTAGCCGCCGACTGGGCTTAGTCACCTCAAACCAGGGATGGCTCACCCGCAGATAGCCCAGCACCTGATGGTTTTGCTGCACCCGCTCGGTCACCTGTCGCAGCACCTGCTCATGGCTAACCCGCACCGTTTCCCCTGCCGGGTTTACGTGCAGGGGCACGTTGAGGGGATCAGACAGGGTCGTCCATAGCAGCTCGCCAGTTGGGCCAAACCATTCCAGGTCGATGTGGTCGTCTTCCCCCGTGGGCGCATTATCGCGAAAGCTGGCTTCCACATTGACCTGAACCGGCGGCTCAATCACGCCCACGGCAGTCAGCACGCGTCCGCCCGGCTCGCTCGCCTCAATCACGAGCGATCGCTGCACAATCTCAACGACGTGGTTTAGGGTGTCATCCACCCGCTCGACCAGCGTTGTTCGCACATATAAATAGAAGCCGCTGGCAAACAGCAGCAGCAGCACTGCTGTAACCGCCGTATACCAGAGAGCTAGCCGCCGTCGAGTCGCCTGAAACATCGAGAAAAGACACGCAAACAGGCCAATTCCACTTTAAGCCAATCCCTGAGTCGGTTGGGCAGGGTAGATCTGCGTCGGGTGTGGGGCAGCGGAGCTTGCACTGCCGTTGCGGGGCTGCGAAGCAGT
>JACVRP010000467.1 GCA_014534385.1 Cyanobacteria bacterium Co-bin13 | reverse complement strand
TATTTACACTCCTCACCACACACTGGAGAATAGCACCTCTGATTTAGGATGAACCTACAAATCTGTGCCAGTTTTAGCGAGCATTATGTCTGAAGTTGACCTGAGTTCGCCTCCTCCCGAGGGATTTATAGCAGGCATTGAGCAATTCAATCAGGGAGACTACTACGCCTGCCACGACACGCTAGAAGCCATTTGGATGACAGCCCCGGTCTTCGAAAAGCCTTTTTATCAAGGGATTTTGCAGTCGGCTGTAGCGCTGTACCACTTGGGCAATCACAACTGGCGGGGAGCCGCCATTCTGCTGGGAGAAAGCCTACGGCGACTGCAGCAGTACGAGCCTGAACACCAGGGCGTCGACGTTACCGGGCTGGTAGATTTTGGGTTTGCCTGGCTAGAGGCTCTGCAGACGTTGGGGCCAGATCAGGTCGCAGCGGTGGCTAATGCCGCTACCCCCGGCCTCACCCCGATCGAAATCAGGCAGTTCGACCTCACCCTACCGCCCCTACACATCTCATTAACGGGCCACTCTAGTACCGGTAGCTCCGGTCCCTAGAATCGGTTAGCAGTCTGGCTCAATCAATAGAAAACGCCAAAAGTATGCACTGCCTGACAGGATCTGGGATAGCTAATTAAAAAACTTAATAAGGGCTTCAAAGTGACAGTTTTTTAGGGGCCCCTGCCGTCGTGGATGAAACCGTCTGAAACTGGTATCGTCAAAAAGTACAAACCGCATCAACATGCTCCGGAGCAGCCAGTTGTCTTCCCCTATGGCCCGTGGTTTTCGCCGGTACTACCCCACCCTATTTTCCCTCGCAATGCTGCTGTCTCTGGGGATAGGCAGTGTCGTCTCCCTGCTGCCCCGCCAGGTCCAGGCTCAGACGGGAGGAACCATTACGCTCCGCGCCGATATTCAGGAGGCCAATGCAGCTACTGGCGTGATTACCGCTAGAGGCAATGTGCAAATTGAGTATCCGGCCCAGGAGATCTATGCCACGTCGGCTCAGGCCCAGTACTTCAGCAACGAGCGGCGAATTGTTCTAAGCGGTGATGTCGTGGTGCTGCAGGAGGGCAATCGCCTACGGGCCGAGACAGTCACCTATCTCATTGATGAGGACCGCTTTGTTGCCCTGCCCCAGCCTAACCAGCAGGTCGAAACGATTTACGTCTTGCCAGAGCCTAGCCCGACTGCCGCTAACCAGCCTGCCGCTCCGCCTACTCTGGTACAGCCCGCGCCAGAACCGCCCCGGTCGCTGGAGGTCAGCCCGGTTAGGCCGGCTGTGCCGGATACTAGCGCCCCGCTAAACCCGGCTCGATAGTCTGCTAGAGCGAGCTACTGTGCTCCTGGTTTACAATGCCACTTAACAGGCTTATACAATCCATCCAGCCTTGAATTAAGTTAATTCTCCAGCCGTTCCCTTGAAAATCATCCTAGAAGCTGTTCACAAGACTTACGGGAAGCGCCAGGTGGTCAACCAGGTGAGTCTTTCTGTAGCCCAGGGAGAGATTGTTGGCCTGCTGGGGCCGAATGGGGCAGGCAAGACGACCACCTTTTACATTGCCACCGGCCTGGAGCGACCTGATATTGGGCGGGTTTGCCTTGATCAGATTGATATTACCGATCTGCCGATGCACGAACGGGCTCGCCTGGGTATTGGCTACCTGGCCCAGGAACCCAGCATTTTTCGCAATCTCTCGGTTAGAGACAACATTCTGCTGGTGATGCAGCAAACCAAGGTTCCCGTTGAGGAGTTTGACGCTAGACTGCGGAACTTGCTCAAGGAGTTTCGCCTAGAAAGAGTTGCCAAGACCCTGGGGGTGCAGGTGTCGGGGGGGGAGCGGCGGCGCACTGAGTTGGCAAGAGCGATCGCAGCTGGTGTCGAAGGGCCAAAGTTTCTCTTTCTAGATGAGCCCTTTGCGGGTGTTGACCCCATTGCGGTGTCTGAAATTCAAGAGATTGTCAGCCAGCTGCGCGATCGCAACATGGGCATTCTCATCACCGACCACAACGTCCGCGAAACGCTGAGCATTATCGACCGAGCCTACATCATGAGTGAAGGCCAGATTTTGGCCTCTGGCAACGCCGACGACCTCTATAACAATCCTCTCGTGCGAGAGCACTACCTGGGTAAAGACTTCAAGCTCTAGCCCTGGTTTGCCCTGATACCGCTCCGTCTTGCTTGTTCACTGTCCGCAAGGGATTTTCGATGGCAACCAGCACGCCTCTCCTGCCTGATTTTCGCCGCTGGGCATGGCTGCCCGGCATTTCCCTGATGGATCGCTACATCGCCAGGGAGCTGACGCTGCCCTTTCTTTTTGGCGTAGGTGCATTTTCGTCCATCGGCATTTCCATCGGAGCGCTGTTTGAGCTGATCCGGCGGGTTACCGAATCGGGCCTGGCCGTCACCCTGGCTATTCAGATCTTCGCCCTGAAGCTGCCGGAGTTTATCGTTCTGGCCTTTCCCATGTCCACCCTGCTGTCTACCATGATGACCTACAGCCGGTTATCTAGCGACAGCGAACTGATTGCCCTGCGCGGGTGTGGCGTGAGTGTGCGGCGCATTATTGCCCCGGCAGTGGTGCTGAGCATGCTAGTGACTGGGCTGACCTTTCTCTTTAATGAGCTGATTACGCCCGCTGCCAACTACCAGGCCGCCATCACCTTAGAGCAGGCCCTTAACTCAGAGCGCCCACCCTTCCAGGAGCGCAACATCTTTTATCAGGAGTTTCAGCCCGCCTCAGACAACAGCGATGCCCAAGAGCTGAAGCGGCTTTTCTACGCCCGCCGGTTTGATGGCGAAACAATGTATGGCCTGACCATTCTCGATTTCTCTCAAAAGGGGTTGAACCAGGTCGTCAGCTCCGAGGCGGCCACCTGGGATTTTGGCAAAAACACCTGGAACTTCTACAACGGCACAATCTATGTGGTGTCGCCCGACGGCTCGTTCCGTCATATTGTCACTTTTGATAACCAGGAGCTGCAGCTGCCGCGCACGCCGCTGGACCTAGCATCGCGCACCAAGAATGACACCGAAATGAACATTGCCGAGGCCACCCGCCAGCTCGATCTGGTGCGTAAGAGCGGCGATGAGCGCAGCATTCGCCGTTGGGAAACTCGGATTCAGCAAAAGTATGCGCTGCCCTTTGTCTGTG
>JACVRP010000492.1 GCA_014534385.1 Cyanobacteria bacterium Co-bin13 | reverse complement strand
GATAGGTTGTGCTTGGTTGTCTTCCTAATGTCCCTAGCATTGGCTTCAGACTTCGGCTTTCCAGCAGTTTAGGGTGACTAGATGGAGCGTGAGGGGCTTTTAGTCATCTGTGGTTTAAGGCAGGTGTTTGTCTCTACTTACCCCCTCTAGCACCTGTTCGTTTCAGGTTTAGGAGAAGTCATTTCCATGCGTATGTTCAAAGTCACCGCCTGTGTCCCCAGCCAAACCCGGATTCGGACCCAGCGGGAATTGCAAAACACTTTCTTCACAAAGCTCGTTCCCTACGAAAACTGGTTTCGGGAGCAGCAGCGCATTCAGAAGATGGGCGGCAAAATCGTCAAGGTTGAGCTCGCTACCGGTCGTCCAGGTGCCAACACCGGCCTACTCTAGGCTCACCTTTCCCAAAACTCGACTGAGAGGAATCAGGGGTACAGTTATCTGTGCCCCTGATTCTGTTTTTTGGGCTCGACGAAATGAGAACCGGTAGTCAGCCGTAAACCAACTCCTGTGACTATCTGTAATCTTGATTGACACTTGATTGGACTTCGCTATACTAAACCCTAAAATTCACGAGTCTGAAACGATTAGTGCTTGCCCGCCTGATTCCATTTATTGATCGCTCAACCCAGGAATGGACTGCCGAAGCTCGTTGGCTGCGTTGGCTAACCTTTGTCTGGCTGAGCCTGGGGCTGCTGATTTTGTTTTCAGCCTCCTACCCTGCAAGTTTGGTTGAGCAGGGGCACGGCTTACACTACGTGCTGGTTCAGCTCCTGTGGGTCGTAATCGGGCTGATGGGCTTTAATCAGATTGTCCACACGCCGCTAGATCGGCTGCTCAAGCTCTCCGGCACGCTGGTGTTGGTGCTGCTAGGTCTAATCGGGCTAACGCTCATCCCGGCCCTGGGAATTACGGTCAATGGGGCAACCCGGTGGCTGGCCCTGGGTCCCTTTCTAATTCAGCCTTCGGAGCTGATCAAGCCCTGCCTGGTGCTGCAAGGAGCCAGGCTATTTGGCCGTTGGTCGCAGCTAACTTGGGCAACGCGGCTGTCCTGGCTGGGCATTTTTGGTGCGGTTTTAGGCAGTATTTTGATTCAGCCCAACCTCAGTACTGCCGCTATCTGTGGGCTAACGCTCTGGCTAGTGGCGCTGGCGTCGGGGTTTCCATACCTGCACATGCTGCTGACGGCGACAGGGGGATTAAGCGCTGCTTTTTTAAGCGTCAGCATTAATGAGTACCAGCGGCAGCGCATCATTTCATTTCTCAATCCCTGGGCGGATCCGACTGGCAATGGCTATCAGCTGATTCAAAGCCTGCTGGCCATTGGTTCAGGAGGGCTGACAGGGCAGGGGTTTGGCCTGTCTCAGCAAAAGATTCACTACCTGCCGATTCAATACACCGACTTTATTTTTGCGGTGTACGCAGAGGAGTTTGGTTTTATTGGTTGCGTGGCGCTGCTGATCTTGCTAGTTACCTTTGCCACCGCAGCCCTGCTGGTCGCGCTGCGAGCGACGCAGCCCTTGCACCGACTGGTCGCCCTAGGCAGCATGATTTTGCTGGTGGGGCAGGCCCTACTCAACATTGGTGTAGCGTCAGGGTCACTGCCCACGACGGGGTTGCCCTTTCCCTTCTTAAGCTACGGGGGCAGTTCTATGCTGGCCAGCCTGGCCACCGCTGCTCTGCTGGTTCGCGCAGCCCGAGAAATTTACGATGCAGAGGTGCTGGAGCTGCCGGTTCGCCGACGCCCCACCTGGTCTATTTTTTCCACACGCCAGTCCTAACTAGGGCGTGAGCCGACCCCAGCAACTCGTTAGAATAGAGAGTGCCGCTGCACTTAAGGTTGCTGTGAGTTCATGCTGGAGACGCTTCAGGTTTATCTTTATCACATCAGCCAATGGGCCAACCAGCTGGTTAATGCTCAGTTGACCCACCTATCTTGGGTCAGCTTGACGGTAGTGGGGTTAGCAGGTCTGCTGACCAGCCTGTCACCCTGTTTGCTGTCTATGCTGCCGATTATGGTGGGCTACATGGGGGGCTATGAAAGCGAGAGCCGAGGTGAAGCTGCGCTTAGGGCAGTGGGGTTTGCGCTAGGACTGGCAACCACGCTGGCGATTCTGGGGCTATTTGCCGGGCTGTTTGGCTTTGTGTATGGCCAGGTCGCGGTGGGCTTACCGATTGTGGTTAGCCTGGTGGCTATTTTGATGGGGCTTAACCTGCTGGGTGCCCTGCCCCTGTCGCTGCCTACGGTAAGCGGTCCCGCTGTGGGTGATTTGAACCTGCCTCCTGGCCTAAAAGCCTACCTGCTGGGTCTGACCTTTGGTATTGTGGCCTCTCCCTGCAGCACTCCGGTGCTCGCTACGCTGCTGGCCTGGATTTCGACTACGGGGGATCCGGTCCTGGGAGGGGCGCTGCTGCTGGCCTATGCGGTGGGGTATGTGCTGCCGCTGGTTTTGGCCGGTACTTTCACCGCCTTTGTGAAGCGGCTACTAGAGCTGAGGCAGTGGTCAGGCTGGATTACGCCTGCTAGTGGGGCGCTGCTGCTGGGATTTGGCGTTTTTTCGCTGCTGCTTAGGTTTTTGCCGACGGCTTTGGTCTAGTGAATAGCGGTTTGCAGCTCTCACCCTTAAGAATTTCACCCTTGAGACTTTCACCCTTAAGAACTTTATGACTTCGGGTTCTTCGGACATTTCTGGAGCAAGCATCTTGAACTGGGTAAAGCGGTACTTTAAGCAGGATTTACTGCCGCTGCTGGCGGATCTGAGACTTGCGATCGCACTCCTCCTCGTGATCGCCCTATTCAGCATCAGCGGCACCGTCATTGAGCAGGGCCAGTCCCTCGACTTTTACCGGAGCAACTACCCTGAAGACCCGGCGCTCTTTGGATTTCTAAGCTGGAAGGTGCTGCTCACGGCAGGGTTAGACCACGTTTACCGCACCTGGTGGTTT
>JACVRP010000598.1 GCA_014534385.1 Cyanobacteria bacterium Co-bin13 | reverse complement strand
GCCAGGGCAGTGCAGCAGACCTGGCGGCTGCGAGAGTGGGGCCGAGTGGTCTGCACCGTCGTATAGATAGCTTCTATCAGGCTCAGACGAGAGTGCTGTTGGCCTACCTCCGCCAGCTTTCTAAGATAGGGCGCATAGGCTTTTTCCCAGGTGGTGATCTGGGAGGCAGGCAGCGTTTTCCGATGCTGATCAAAAGTTAAGAAATATTGCCTAAAAGCTGCAATTTTTTCTTCTAAACCGGCTCCAGCCAGGGGCTTGCCCTGGGCCAAAGGCAGGTAATCCTGCCAGTTGAAAGTTCGCTCGATCAGCCGAGCTGCAACGACTTTGGCCTCCTGCTCAATCTGCTTGAGTCCAGCTTTGGTGGCAGGCAGGCTAAGCGGAATGCGCTGCTGGTGAGGCTTAAGGCGGGCACTTTGGGGCCGGGGAGGTAAGGTTCCTCGCAAGTTCAAGGTTTCGCCCCGACGCTCAATTTGCAGCCCCAGACGGGCTGCTTTGAGTCGAGCATTAATTTGACCAATCTGCGGATCGAGCGGGTGAGGCTGGCTCATAGGGCCCAAAAGGCATCACTAAAAATTTCAAACGAGAAACCCTGCCAGGGATCAGGAGGAGTTTGCTACAAACCTGTAAAATACATTAAATTGTCTTTAGCTTCTGGGGACTAATCTGAAGTTCGAACGATAGTCCTCCGTTAGCTGTGTGCCGATTGAAAATTGTTACGATATAAGACTAAAGATTAGAGACGTAGGGAATGTAGCGTGTCATGGGCCGTGTTGGGGTTTTATTGCTGAATCTTGGTGGACCGGAACAGCTTGAAGACGTCCGCCCATTTTTGTTCAACCTGTTTTCGGACCCAGAGATCATTCGTTTGCCGTTTCCCTGGCTGCAGCGTCCCTTGGCGTGGCTAATTTCTAGCAGTCGAGCTAAGAAGTCTCAGGAAAACTATCAGCAGATTGGCGGCGGTTCCCCCCTGCGCCAGATCACGGAGCAGCAGGCTGAAGCCTTGAAGGAAAGCCTCAAGAGCAAAGGCCAAGATGCCGAAGTTTACATTGGCATGCGCTACTGGTACCCATTTACAGAAGAAGCGATTGCCCGCGTCAAGCGCGACAACGTTGAAGAGCTCGTTGTGCTACCGCTCTATCCTCAGTTTTCGATCAGCACCAGCGGCTCTAGCTTCCGCCTGATGGAGCGCCTTTGGCTAGAAGATCCCTCGCTACAGCGAATCAGCTACACCGTCATTCCCTCCTGGTATGACCGCCCCGGCTATGTTCAAGCCATGGCCGACCTAATCGCGCAGGAGCTAGACCAGCTACCCGACCCCAGCCAGGGCCATATCTTTTTTAGCGCCCACGGAGTACCGGTAAGCTACGTTGAAGAGGCGGGCGATCCCTACCAAAGGGAGATCGAAAACTGCACTGCCCTGATCATGAAGGCGCTCAACCGCCCCAATGCTCACACCCTGGCCTACCAAAGTCGGGTTGGCCCCGTGGAGTGGCTGCAGCCCTACACAGAAGATGCGATCGCAGCCCTAGCTGAGCAGGGCGTGAAGGAGCTTGTCGTCGTTCCCATTAGCTTTGTCTCTGAGCACATTGAGACCCTGCAGGAAATCGACATTGAGTATCGGGAGATTGCCGAAGAGGCCGGCATAGAGACCTTCAAGCGGGTGCCTGCGCTCAATACTCACCCCGGCTTTGTAGCCGATATGGCCGATATGGTGGTAGAAGCGCTCAACTCACCCCGCAAGCTTTTCTCAGACGTCGTGCAGCCCGACAAGCAGGTCAGAATTTACCCACAGGATCGCTCTGCCTGGGGCATGACGCCCTTCGCCGAAGTTTGGAACGGTCGACTAGCCATGTTAGGGTTTTTGGCGCTGCTCCTGGAGCTGGTAAGTGGCCGGGGGCCGCTGCACCTAGTGGGCCTACTATAGAGTCCCGCTGCAAGAAGTTCCTAATCGGGCGGTAGCTGCGGGGGATCTGTTGGGGCACCAGGTCCTG
>JACVRP010000252.1 GCA_014534385.1 Cyanobacteria bacterium Co-bin13 | reverse complement strand
TGTCATTGCGAGCGAAGCGCGGCAATCTCCTTGTGGTAGCCGCTTTACAAGGATTGCTTCGCTTTGCTCGCAATGACTAATTAGGGCTATCTACTTATGCCTTAGCCACATCTTCTGCAGCAAAGACGGACAAAAAGCCTATGCAGACTTATTTGGCCTTCGATCGATTTGCCTGGTCCTAAGCTTTCTATCGAAAGAGCTTCCCATCAAAAGCTCCCGTTTGGGTCAGCGGGCTGAGGCTAGCGGACGCCTTCACTATGGGACAGCAGCTGTTCGATGGCCGTCAACCGATGTCGCCAGGTCTGTAGCCGGTAGCTGCTGTTGGTCGTCTGCACCAGCACCCGCTCATTGAGAGCGCTGCGAACTCGCTCCAGGCGAGCCTTGGCGTCGCGCAGACGGCGGGCAGAGGGTTCTGCTGCCAGAGCCTCTAGATCTTCGCCCAGGCGGTTCACCTCTTCGACCCAGGGAGCCAGCACCGGCTGCTCCATCCACAGCTGGCGGTTGCTCAGCAGCAGGTTCCACTCCCGCTGCAGAGATTGGTAGCGAGAGTGGGCCATTTGAAAAGAGGCCTGCCGGGAGTGGCCGCGCAGCGGGGTAGCCGTCTGACCCTGGGTGCGGCTGAGCATAGCTTCAAGGCTTTGGTTTAGATCGGTGGCGGCAAATAGGGCGTAGCCTACGGCAGGTAGATCGCGGGTAGCCAAAATCTGATCGAGAGCGGCGGGCTGGGGCAGATTCAGCAGCCGAATGCCCGGAATCACCAGGGCTCTGCCAAAGGTTTGGGAGACCAGCCAGGGCTCGACCAGCTGGGCAAACCGATTGGTGTCTTCGGCGTAGCTCATCAGCACGATCCAATCTACATAGCCCTGGCTGGCCCAGGTGCCCCAGTCCTGCTGAATCTTGTGGCGGCGCTCTAGCTCAGGCCGGGCAAACACGGCAGTAGACAGAATCAGGTCAGGCCGCTGCCGCCGCGCCATCAGCGAGACTTCCTGCACAAAGGAGGAAATCTGCTGCACCCGAAAGTCAGTCCAGCGATCCCACATCTGTCGGTGAAGGCGGCGCTCGGCCTCGGTGGCGTTGGGGCCGGGTCCGGCAGCTAGCTGCAGCGGATCGACGCCGGTCATGGCCCGAAACCGCCAGCGGGCCGCTGTGCCGTAGCCATAGCTGCGGCCCGCTCCAGGGTCTTGAAATGGGTAGCGAATATAGTCGAGCTGCAGCCCATCGACCTTGTAGTTGGTGATAATTTCTGAAATCAGCCGCATTAGGTAGCTGCGCACCTCCGGGTTAGCCGGATCGAGAAAGGGTTTGGTCTGGCCGGGGGGGACGACGTTACCCAGGTTGTCGTATCCGGCCCAGTCGGGGTGCAGGGTGAGCAGGGGGCCAGGGTAATCGAGGGGCAGGTTGAGCAGCCGGTTGTGCACCTGATTGCCCACGGCAAAAGTCCAAATCCAGGCGTGCACCGACATGCCCCGCTCATGACCCAGGTCAACCGCAGCTTTAAGCGGGTCCCAGCCCGAGGTCAGGGGGTTGCGGTAGGGGGCGATGCTGCTGGGATAAATTGGATAGCCCGCGTTGATGGTTTCAACAAAGACGGTGTTGACCCCGGCAGCGGCCATGCGGTCAAAGACTTGGGCCAGCCCTTCGGGGGAACGGGCCTGCACCAGGGTGCCCCGGTCCAGCCAGATAGCGCGGATTTCTGCCTGGGCAGTAGGGCGATCGGTGGGGAAATTGTCCCAGAGAGCCTGTCGCACCGCCTGCCAGCGCTGACGTGCGATCGCATACTTACCCTCAGCAATCAAATCATTCCACTCGCTGAGCAACTGCCGCGCCTCTAGCAGGGCTGGATGCAGCACAGCGCCGTCTTGCCCGACCGGTGGAGTGCCGGCAGAGGCCGTTAAAACTGGGGCGGCCCGATCTAAACTCACCTGAGTCGGCTGCTGGGAAGAGTCTGCCGTCAGCAGGGCACTTTCAAACCGACCGATTAAATTATTTAGCTCCTGCCGCATCGTCATCGACAGCACCGGATTGATGGGCCGGTTTTGGCCATCGAGATCGAGGCTGGCGGGCGCAACCTGTTCTGCCGGATCGAGACCCCCTGGCGTAGGCCGGGGTAGGGAAAGCGCCGGACGAGACGGTAGGCCAGGGAGTATCTGTGCGGTGACGGGCGGCGCAGTGCCAGCGGTAGGGGCAGCAGTCTCTGCCGGGAGCGGCAGGGCGACTGCAGGCAGGTTTGCGATCGCCTGTGCCAAGGGCCCTAGCCCTGCTCCGATAGAAATACGCTGGGGCTGTTCCCGGTAAAACTGCCCCAGGGAAAAAGCCTCAGCGGGTTGGGGCAAAAGCGTTCCAACCAGGCCCAATCCCAGGGCAGCCAGGACAGGGGCAACCAAAGCAGAGTGAGAGTGTGTCATGCAGCAGCTCAACCGGACGTACCAGACTGAAAATTCTTAAGGAGGACGCTTCGCGATCAGGTTTCTAGCGATTGTCTTTAGCGATTATTGGGCTTCAGGCTAGCAGAGGATCGGCAGACCCGATCCCTCCTGGTACCAAACGATACGAATTTTTTCCCGCTGCCGAATAGTCCTGCCCACTACCCAGGGTTCCCGCTTTCCCCGCTTCCCGTACAGTTTGATCTCATGGCCGCCAGAGATGGGGGTCAGGCTTTTACTGGAAGCGGGACTCGTGTCCGCCAGGCTCATAATTTACGAGTGCCCCCGCCCCTATCAGGAAGGCTTCAAACCGTTCGCTGAAACCCCTGCGGCACCAGGCCGGGAATAGGCTATACTAGCCGTAGTCGTTATGAGTTCATAATCTTCCCTATGACGAGTCCAGCTATGGCCAGTCCAGCGGTGGAAAATGTCGTAATCATTGGGTCGGGGCCAGCAGGCTACACGGCAGCAATTTACGCAGCGCGGGCGAACCTGAAGCCTTTCATGTTCGAGGGGTATCAGGCAGGAGGGCTGCCCGGCGGACAGTTAATGACCACTACTGAGGTCGAAAATTTCCCCGGCTTCCCTGACGGCGTCACCGGTCCGATTTTGATGGACCAGATGAAAGCCCAGGCCCTGCGCTGGGGCACTGAAATGGTGACGGAAGACGTCATCGCTGTAGACCTGAGCCAACGCCCCTTTGTAGTGCGCTCAGAAGAAAGAGAAGTCAAAGCCCACAGCCTGATTATTGCCACAGGCGCTACGGCTCGACGATTGGGCCTGCCTTCAGAACTGGAGTTTTGGAATAAGGGTATCTCGGCCTGTGCCATCTGCGACGGAGCTACCCCAATTTTCAAGAATGCAGAACTGGCGGTGATTGGCGGCGGTGACTCAGCCGCAGAAGAAGCTGTGTACCTAACTAAATATGGCTCCCACGTGCATCTGCTGGTGCGAGGCGGCCAGATGCGGGCCAGCAAAGCTATGCAGGACCGGGTTCTGAAGAATCCCAAAATCACGGTTCACTGGCATACCGAAACGGTTGATGCCTACGGCGACAGCCTGATGAAAGGACTGCGCCTGCGCAATACTCAAACCGGTGAGGAAAGCGATTTGTTGGTACGAGGGCTGTTTTACGCCATTGGCCACACTCCCAATACTGAGCTATTTAAGGGCCAGCTTGATCTAGATGACGTAGGCTACATCCAGGTCAAGCCGGGTACGGTGGCCACCAGCGTTGAGGGCGTCTTTGCCGCCGGAGATGTGCAGGACCACGAATATCGGCAGGCAATCACGGCGGCGGGCACTGGCTGTATGGCGGCTCTGCTAGCCGAGCGCTACCTGGTGGCGAACGATCTGCTGCAGGAGTTTCACCAGAGCGCAGCCTCAGAAAAGCCGAGTGAGGAAGGCCGGGTGGCCGAGTACAAGCAGGTGGCCGAGTTTGACCCCGACACTACCCGCCATATTGGCGGCTATGCCCTGCGCAAGCTCTACCACGAAAGCGATCGCCCGATTATCGTGAAATATGCCTCACCCACCTGTGGCCCCTGCCATACCCTGAAGCCGATTTTGAATAAGGTGGTGGACGAGTTTGAGGGCCGGATCCACTATGTGGAGATTGACATCACTGAAGATCCCGACATTGCTGAATCGGCAGGCGTGACCGGCACCCCCACAGTGCAGTTCTTCAAGGATAAGGCGATGGTGGGCGAGTTCCGGGGCATGAAGCAAAAGAGCCAGTACCGCGACATGATCCAGCAAAACCTGGGTGCGGTTCCGGTTGCCTAAGCTGAGCAAAATTGATCGTCTAACTCCAGACAGTGCAGAGACGTTGCCGCGCAACGTCTCTTTTTTTGCTGGCTTGTCAGGGCAGGGTAGGCGAAATCTGGCTTTTCTCACCCTGCTACCCAGGAGCGTTGCCCCCAAGTTGGGTATAGCTGTCACCACGTGGCTTAGGACATCCGATTTTTTGGGGGTGTGGGGGCTGCGCCCCCAGCCAGGGATTCCACCCCTGCACCCCGTCCTAACACCAGTGGCTATCGCTATAGCAGAGGGTGGTAGGGATGGCCACTGAAGTAGATCACCTCAATGGCTGGGGATGGCACCAAACGCTGGGTTCCAAGCTTCTTTGAGGGTTTGGAACTGGCCTTTCATTAGGATATTGACCAGGATGTTGACCGATGCAACCCCTTACGACAGGTTGAGAGGGTCGATATCGACGGTCAGGCTGACCTGAGCCGGGGTCTGCTTTCTCAAAGGCTTAAGATCGGGCAGCGGCTGATGGGGCAGGCACTTTAGCAGAAGCTGCCAGCGGTAGCGGCGGGCTACTCGCAAAATGGGGGCCGGGGCGGGGCCGAGCAGTTCATAGCCTTGGCGGTCGGCAATCAGCATTTGCAGGTGTTCTGCTGCGGCCTTGGCGGCCTGCTGCACCGCCTGTGGGTCGGGGCTAGAGAGCCGCACCAGAGCCAGCCGTCCGGCAGGTGGGTAGGCCAGAGCTTGTCGCTGCGCCCATTCCGCCTCGATAAAGGTTTCGTAGGTTTGCTGCTGCACCGCTTCGATCACCGGGTGCTCTGGGGTGTAGGTCTGGAGGATCACCTGACCGGGCTGATCCCCCCGACCGGCCCGACCGGCCACCTGGGTCAGCAGCTGAAAGGCGCGTTCGCTGGCCCAGTAGTCATTCATATATAAGAGGCCATCGGCAGCAATAATGCCTACCAGCGTTACCTGGGGCAGATCGATGCCTTTGGTCAGCATTTGGGTGCCAACCAGTAAGTCTGCGCCGCCCTGGGCAAAGCGGGTCAGCAGCGCCCGGTGTGCCCCTTTAGCACGAGTGGTGTCGCTGTCAAAGCGAATGCAGCTCAGGTCTGGAAACGTTTCAGCCAGGGCATTAACTACTCGCTGGGTGCCGCTGCCGAAGTGCTTCAGGTAGGGCGAGGCACACTCAGGGCAGTTGCGGGGATGCGATCGCACATAGCCACAGTAATGACACTGCAAGCTCATCGGGCTATCCCGATTGGGCTGATGATACGACAGCGACACATCACAATGGGGGCACATCATCACATGACCACAGCTACGGCAGGAGACAAAGCTGCTGTGGCCCCGGCGATGGATAAACAGCAGTCCCTGGCTGCCCTCGGCCTTCATCCGCCGCAGGGCTGCCTGCAGCGGGTGGCTGAAAATGCTGCGGTTACCGGCCGCTAGCTCCTCACGCATGTCTACGACCTTGACAGGCGGGTGGGGTCGGGCGTGGATGCGTTGGGGCAGGGAGAGGT
>JACVRP010000137.1 GCA_014534385.1 Cyanobacteria bacterium Co-bin13 | reverse complement strand
TGGCAGCCTCCCAACCTCCCAGCCAATCAAACCCGGATTTGCCCATTGTCTCCAGTCAAAACCTGGGGTGGCAAACGCTTTTGGTTGAGGAGTTTCGGCAGCCTGCAGGCGGCGTGGCGCTGCAGGCAGAAGCCAATCCTGTAGTGGTGTTGAGTCTCTCTACACAACCCCATCGCATCCACCAGCAGATGGGCGATTGCCACCACACAGGACTATATCGTCAGGGCGATCTTTGCATTACTCCGGCCGGCCTTCCCAGCGGATATCATGCCGAGGGCGACGACCACTACCTCTATGTGCAGGTTGCCTCAGCCTTTCTTCAGCAGGTCGCCGAAGAAGCCCTGGAAATAGACCCGACGCAAGTGGAGCTACTGCCCAACTTCCAGGTTCGTAATTTCCAGCTGGAGCAGCTTCTGCGCCTGCTGCAAGCTGAGCTGCATCAAGGTGGGCGTATGGGGCAACTCTATGCTGAATCGCTGGCCAATGCCCTGGTGGTGAATCTTCTGCAGGATTACTCTGCGGCTCGGCCCCGACTTGCTGTGTATGAGGGTGGGCTGGGCGATCGCAAACTCCTCCAGGTTACAAACTATATCGATGAGGCTCTAGACCAAAACATCAAGCTTGCCGATTTAGCTCAACTGGCAGGCATGAGCCAGTCCCACTTCAGCCGTCTATTTAAGCAGTCAATGGGGCTATCGCCGCACCAATATCTGCTGCACCAGCGGGTCGAACGGGCCAAGCAGCTACTCAAGCACACAAACCAATCGCTGATTGAAATCGCTTTGGCCTGTGGCTTTGATAGCCATAGCCACTTCAGCAGGCAATTTCGTCAGCTAACTGGAGTGACTCCCAAGGGCTATCGGGCTGAATGAGCAAAGTAGAACCTCATAAATAAACATGAGATGGCATTTCTCGTTCCTAGCCTCTGGCTGGGAATGCTTCTCGGTGGCTCTGCCGCCTCATTATGAAACCGGCTTCTGCCAAAGGTCGGTGCGTCACGCCAAGGCGATGACACACCCTACTGGACTGTCATACCTAAAATCGTACTTTAGGGTGTCATTGCGAGCGAAGCGCGGCAATCTTTACAAAGTAGCTGCTCCACAGAGATTGCTTCGCTCTGCTCGCAATGACAATGCACAGTTTTAGCCTTGACGATCCACTACGGTTATATCTGCTGAAAAGGGAAATTTTGGGCAATCTGCCAGCGTTGTCCGTCGTGGATTAGCAGGGTCAACTCTGGCACTGTGAACTTTGCCTGAAAAGACCGCTGCTCAAACTCCGGCCAGGCCCGACGAAAGGCCCCTGGCTTCAGGTCTCGAAATGCGACCGTGAGATGGGGGGCAAAGGGACGGTTCCTAGAGCGAGCATCGACAATGCTCAGAGTGTCTGCCAGGTAATTCATCAGGGCGGGCTGAAGGGCCATCAGCTCTGGGGTCTTGACCACGTTGATGAAAATGACTCTGGGCGCAAAGGCGCTGAACCCAGAAAGGGTCATGGGAACAGGGGGCTGCTGCTGGGCGAAAGCTGCCAGCGTTTGCCAAAGTCGATCGCAATCCTCCCTGGCCCACTCGAAGGGGGGCTGTAGGGTGACGTGGGGGGGCGATCGCAACGCCGCCTGACTCTGATAGTGGTCTCGAAAATAGGTTTTGACAGCAGTCGCCTCTGCCTGCACGTCTTTAGGGGGCAGCAGCGCCACAAAGAAACGAGAGGTTTTAACTTTTTCAGGTTTACTGAGGGAGGCTGTCATGATAGGTAACAGGATCTTGGAGCGAGATTTGACAAGTGAGTTGAAGTATTTTTTGGGTTCTCCCCATGACAGCTTTCACAATTGACCTCAGCCCTATCACCCTCTTAGACGAAACCCAGTTTCAGCAACTGTGCGCCGCCAACCCCGAAATCAAGTTTGAACGCACCCCAACGGGAGAACTCGTCGTCATGTCGCCCACTGGTGGAGAAACCGGCATGCATAATGCCACCCTCATTGCCCGATTCGTAGTCTGGAATGAGCAAACTGAGTTGGGCGTTGTTTTCGACTCCTCTACCTGCTTTAAACTGCCCAACGGCGGCGATCGCTCCCCTGATGTGGCCTGGGTTCAGAAATCCCGCTGGGATGCCCTTACCCCCGAACAACAGCGCAAATTTCCGCCCCTCTGCCCCGACTTTGCCCTAGAACTTATCTCTCCCAGCGACAACCCCACAACGGCCCGCGCCAAAATGCAGGAGTACCTAGAGAGCGGTCTTCGTCTTGGCTGGCTGATTAACCCCCAAGACAAACAGGTCGAGATCTACCGTCCCCAACAACCTGTCGAAGTCCTAAAAGCGCCTAGTTCCCTTGCAGGTGAGTCTGTCCTCCCTAAATTTGTGCTGAACATAGCTTGGCTGTGGAAATAAAGCCATTACCCAAGCAAGTATCTAGCCTAGCAACCGTTCGACTTGCAATGACATTCCTCCTGGGATGGACTGATCTTAAGTTTTTGTTGTTTTAGCGCGAAGCGCCCCCTTAATGCGGGTTTCAAAATTCATAATTTACAACGGACACCGCAATTTCAGCTTCGGAGGACCGACTGCATGCCCTGGTTTGTCAAGATCGAGAGAGGCATTGTCAACAAGCCAACGTTTGATCAGCATGTCTCGGCCCACAGAGACTACGTTCGGCAGCTAATCGACCAGGGGCATCAGGCACGTACAGGCTACTGGGCAGAATTTGGCGGTGGTATGCTGTTATTCCAAGCTTCCTCCCTGGAGGAGGCCAAAGCCATCGTGGAGGCAGACCCACTCATCCGAAATCATTGCGTAGAATATGAGCTTCACGAATGGCGAGTTGTTGTTGAGTAAGGGGGATGAGTCATGGCAGCCGAATCTAGCGATGGCTACAAGGTAATCAGCGATAACCGGCAGGCTCGCTTTGAGTACGAAATCTTAGAAACCTTTGAGACCGGCGTGGAACTGCTGGGCTCAGAGGTCAAGTCGATTCGCCAGGGCAAGGTCAACCTGCGCGACGGGTTTGCCCTAATTCGCGATGGCGAAGTTTGGCTCCATAACGTTCACATCTCGCCCCACGAAACCACCAACAAAGCCTACAACCACGAAGCCAAGCGCACCCGCAAGCTGCTGATGCGGCGCGACGAGATCCGCAAGCTGATCGGCAAGGTCGAGCAGCAGGGGCTAACGCTGGTGCCCCTGAAGATGTACCTCAAGCGCGGCTGGATCAAGCTCAACCTGGCCCTGGTTAAGGGTAAGAAGCTCCATGACAAGCGCGAATCGGTGAAGCGCAAGGAGGCTAGCCGCGAGATTGAGCGGGCCATGAAGCGGTTTTAAGGAAAGGTTTGTAGGACGAGCCATCAATTAGGTCTGGGTGGCTTTGTCTAGAGCGGCGGCGACTTGGTGATAGATTGCCTCGGCTTCCTCTGGGCTGTTGCCAATGCTGGTAATGCCGAGCTTGCCGTATTCCGAGAGACAGCCCATCAGGTGAAAGGCTGCACCTGTACCGTTAATGGAGTTGAAGTGTAGCCGCTCTGCCACGATGATATCCATCAGGTCGCTGGGCAGCAGGCCCCGGTAAGACTCGTTTTGCAGATTGTCTGAGGCGCGGTAGTACTTGGCCTGCCCTTGACGCGTGTAAAACAGACCGTCTGATAGGTTGTAGTTGCCCTCGGTCAGCAGCTTGAGGGCCATGAAGGGGTGGGTGGTGCCGCCTTTTCGCAGGTTAATTTCAATCGCATAGAGCTTCCAGGGTTCAGGGCTGCCGGGGGGCTGTTTTACGGCAATAAAGTCTACGCCGTAGCGCTCCAAGGCTCCTTTGGCAGCGAGCTGTTCACCGACTAAGCGCCCCATTTCTTGAATCTCTAGCCGGTAGGTGGCATCGGCTGGGAAGGAGCAGCCCAGAAAAATCTGGCCGTCGGGTCCACCCAAAATCTGGTCGTGGGTCGAGAGCATCTCCACCTGGCCAAAGGGTGTGATGCGGCCCTGGGCGCTGGGGGAGAGCTTTTCGTCGCCTTCGATAAAAGCTTCTGCGATCGCACCCAACTCTCGGATCTTGAGGTAGAAAGTTTCCCAAGTCTCGGTTTCACACTGGAAGCGCAGCTCTGGCAGCACTGAGTGCAGGGTAGACAGGCGCTCACGATGGTTGGCGTTGCCGGGGGCAATGTCGGTGAGCGATCGCAAATCCAGCAGCGCGTTACCCTCTCCAGAAAAGCCCTGGTTGAGCTTAATTACCATCCGCTTCAAGTCAGGCTGGCGTTCCCAGACATCCGAGATCGCCTGGGCCAGGTCCTCCTGAGTGTGCACCAGTTCGCTACCGTCAGGATGGGGAATGCCGCAGGCCGCAAAAATCTCGCGGCTGCCGCTCTTAGTCCCCCAATAGAGCAAGTCCGGATCCAGGGCCAGCAGGGGAATGTCTAGGGCCAGGGCCAGCTGTCGCTCTAGCTCAGTAGAGTTGTAGCAGACCATATAAGCCTGCTCAGGGTTCAAAGTCTTGCGGATCTTCTCCAGTAGCCGAGGCCGATCCAGAAGCTTTTGTGAGAGCGGCTTTTTAGAGGCATCGTAGGTGGCAAACAGCTCCAGCCGGTCGCGGGCATGGGAACTGGGAATGCCCGGCAGCAGCTCCAGATAGTAGTCCACAATGCTGGGATGTATCGGTTGAGAGGTGACATACACCAGCCGCGTGTTGGGATTGCGCAGCCGAATCAGCGAAAACAGCAGCCGCTCCTCGTAGTAGTGCACCCCAGCAATCTTCTGAAGCTCCTCCTGATCCATACTGAGGGAGGGCACCACCAGAATCTGGCGCTCTTGATCATCAAAATCATCCGCAGGCAGCCAGCGCTGCCGCAGCTGAGTCTGCAGCTGCCTAAAACGAGTCGCCTGATCCAGCTCAGGGTAAGAGGGTGCGTTGATAATCATGGGCTCTGGGCCTACCTCATGCGATCCTGCCAGCGTAGGTCCCATCCGGTGAGACTGCTATGCAAAGAGTATAGGCGAAACGCAAGCCTGGCAGGCGTTGAGAGGCCGCTTCCACTTAACAACTTGTCACAAAAAAAGGAAGGAACGGTTAGGTTCCTTCCGCGTCGATGCTTGACACACCCTTGGAAAGCTGGAAAATTTTGAAAAGCTTAGGGATCAGACTGTGCGGGTTGAGGCTGCAGGTAGGCCACCATCTGGTCGATGCCCCGCTGAATTCTGCGCGTGACAGTCATCGGGCTGACCCCAATTTTTTCAGCAACTTCTTTACGGGACAGGCCGCTAAAGAAGACAAATTCGATAGCAGCACGGGTCTTGTCCTCCAACTGATTGAGCGCCCGCTGTAGCTGCTGGCGGTCTTCCTCAAGGAGTTGTAAGAGCTGGTAGTGAGTATCGGGCAGCGTGTCACCCAAGGTAATGGAAGAATCTACCTGCTGGCTGACAGTGGCATCTAGGCTGAGAGGTAGGCGGTTACGGTGGGCCATTTTAACTTCGCGCCACTCTTCAACGGCAACTCCCAAGGCTTGAGCCACTTCGGCATCGCTGGGGGTACGGCCTAGCTCCCGAGTCAGCTCGCCCTGAACTTTTTGAGCCTCTTTTTGTAGATCTTGCCAGCGGCGGGGAATCTTAACAGTGGTGCCCCGGTCCCGCAGGTAGTGCAGCATTTCGCCCCGGATGTAGGGAACGGCAAAAGAGCTAAAAGCACAGCCCTGCCCCGGATTGAACCGCTCAATGGCACGAATCAGGCCGATAAAGCCAATTTGCTCCAGGTCTTCGTAGGGTTCAGAACACTGGTGGCTTACTCGGTGAGCAATTTTGCGGACAAGACCGGCATTCAACCGCACCAGCTTGTTACGAAGAGGCACAGAGGGGTTCTGCTTGTACTCCATCAGGAGCTCCATACCACGAGAGCGGAGGGCAGAGGTTTGAGTAGCCATATCGGTGTGTCCTTGGGAGAGCGAGTCATCGAGAACTGTATCTATTCTCGGGAGTGCCCCTGTTCCACACCATCGTTATTACACGGTACTGCAGGGTCCTCCTCCTAAAGGCGTACGTGATTGTACGGGGACGATCTCCGTAGAGCAGGATTACTAAAGATGCGCAAAAGGCCTTTAGAACTCGCAGAAATACTAGAGAGGCTACTCATAGACTGTGCTAAGTCCCCGAATTTCCAGCATTACAGAGCAGCTCTCTAGAATCGGCAGGCAGTCACGGTAAGCTAGAAGCGTAGGTAACGAAATCGCAATGGTTGTTTGCGATGATTGTCTTTGGGGAGTGTTTTGGTTCTCTGGAACCATCGCAGCCCTGCAAAATGTCTTGTTTCGTTTGCCGTATGCCTCTCAAAGCGGTTTTGCTCGATTTCAATGGCATTGTCATTAATGACGAGGGCCTGCACAAGTACCTGATTGAGCAGCTGCTCCTGGCGGAAAACCTGCGACCTGACTCGGCAGAGTACAGTCTGGTGTGCTTAGGCCGCAGCGATCGGGCCTGTATTGCCGATCTCCTAAGCCGTCGAGGTCGCTTGGTCTCTGATGACTACCTCGACCGGCTGCTGGAGAAGAAATCAGCCAGCTACCGCACCGAGATGGCGGCTCTAGATCAGCTGCCTTTGTACCCTGGCTTAGATGATCTAATCTTTCGGATTCGAGCAGCTCAGCTCAAGCTAGCGGTCGTATCAGGAGCCCGTCGATCTGAAATTGAGTGGGTGCTTGAGAAAATCGGGCTGAGGCAAACGGTTTCAGTGATTATCTCCTGTGATGATATTTCTGTAAAAGCCAGCAAACCGGCCCCAGATGGGTATTTGATGGCGATTGAGCAGCTCAACCTGAGCTTTCCTGACTTAGCGCTACTGCCCGCAGACTGTCTTGCCATTGAAGACTCTTTTGCTGGTATTGAGGCCGCTAAGCAGGCAGGGGTGCCGGTAATGGGCGTGGCTCATACCTACCCATACCAAATGATTCATCGGCGGGCGACTTGGGTGGTAGATTATCTCAGCGAGATTGATCTGGACTGGCTGCGGCGATGGTACGAACCTGCCCTAAACCCCATCGGCAGCCAGAGTTGAGCATGGATACTCTGCCCGTTATTGACTTCAGCCGCTTTGGGATGCGGGCACCGGCCTCCTTGTCAGGGGGGGCGGTTCAGCCAAGCCAAGGCAACGAGTTTGACGGTCAGTTTGACCGTCGGGCCATAGCGGATCAGGTGGCTCAAGCCTGCCAGTCGATGGGCTTTTTTTACCTGATTGGGCACGGCATTTCCCCCCAGAAACGGGAAGCTGCCTTTAAAGAATCGGCTCGGTTCTTTCAGCTTCCGGCTGATCTAAAGAACGCGCTGAGCTGGTCTTCTGCCGACAGCAACCTGGGCTACGTAGGGGTGGGGCGAGAAAGCCTGAACCCTGGTCAAACCATAGATCTCAAAGAAGCTTTTAATATCGGCCCAGACGACGATCCGGGCAACCCCAATCGCTGGCCCCCAGAGTTGCCTACTTTGCTGCCTACTTTTCGAGCTACCCTGCAGTCCTTCTACCAGAGCGCGAATGAGTTGGCCTGGCAGGTTCTGCGAGCCCTGGCGCTGGCCCTACAGCTGCCGGAAAATTTCTTTGTCAAACACCATCAGCAGCCCGCCCACACCCTGCGCCTGCTGCACTACCCGCCTTACTCCCCAACCTCGGCACAGACGCCTGGTGTTCAGCCCATTCGAGCCGGTGAGCACAGCGACTATGGCAGCATCACCTTGCTCTTTCAAGATGCCCAAAGCGGCCTGCAGGTAAAAACCCCAGCCGGAGAATGGATTGCGGCGACTCCCAGAGCGGATGCGGTACTGGTGAATCTGGGGGATCTGATGCAGCGCTGGACTAATGATCGATTCCGCTCAACGCCCCATCGGGTCGTGCTGCCTAGTGACGCGGCCGTGAGCCAATCCCGCTACTCTATAGCTTTGTTTTGCGACCCTGATCCTCGCACCTTGGTTACCGCCGTGACTGGCACACACGCCTGCCAAAGCAGCTTTCAGGGCAAGTCCCAGTATGAGCCGATCATCGCTGGGGAGTACCTGAGGAGCCGCCTGCAGGCAACCTATTGAGCCCGATTTATTAATCCGTAGGGGGAGATTCTAGGGGCATAGCCAATTCTCTGGCAATTGATAGATGGGACGGCACTGGCCCTAAGGGTACCGTTACCGCAGTGCTTAGTAAGCTTTTTTGAAGGCTGCATTGCTTGATGCTGGCTACTTTGAAAGGCTTGCTAGCGCTGTGCAGTTTTAGGAAGGTACCCTATGGCTTTTACAAACGCAGCTAATAATACTGACAATGCCCTTGAGATTTTTCGGCGGTTGGGCACCGATGAGCAGCTAGCCTGGCTATGGTTTGTCTATGAGCAGATGGGCGATGCGGTTACTCCCGCTGCGCCCGGTGCAGCGTCTCCTGAGATCGCAGGGGGCCTGTTTGAACAGGTGAAGCAGCAGTCCCACGAGCAGCAACTCGACACAATGCGTGCGATCGCAAACAGCGACGCCAGCAACCAGATCTGCCGTGAGTATGGATCGCTCAGCGCCAACACCAAACTGGCTTTCTGGTTCTTCTTGTCCTGCGGCATGGATGAAGGCACCATCATCCCCATGCCCGACGACTATG
>JACVRP010000088.1 GCA_014534385.1 Cyanobacteria bacterium Co-bin13 | reverse complement strand
CCTTTGGGGGTGAGGGTTGGATCGTGGGTGTCAACAACATGGAAGTCATCATCGGCGGTCACATCTGGGTTGGCCTGATCTGTATTGGTGGTGGTATCTATCACATCCTGACCAAGCCCTTTGGTTGGGCTCGCCGCGCTCTGATCTGGTCTGGTGAGGCTTACCTCTCCTACAGCCTGGGTGCGCTATCCCTGATGGGCTTCATCGCTTCCTGCTACGTGTGGTTCAACAACACCGCGTATCCCAGTGAGTTCTACGGCCCCACCAACGCTGAGTCTTCCCAGGCTCAGGCGATGACCTTCCTGGTGCGCGACATGCGCCTGGGTGCCAACATCGGTGCTGCCCAAGGCCCCACCGGTTTGGGTAAGTACCTGATGCGCTCTCCTACCGGTGAAATCATCTTCGGTGGTGAGACCATGCGTTTCTGGGACTTCCAAGGCCCCTGGCTGGAGCCCCTGCGCGGACCTAATGGTCTTGACCTAGACAAGATCACCAACGACATCCAAGACTGGCAGGTACGCCGCGCTGCTGAGTACATGACCCACGCGCCCAACGCGTCGATCAACTCTGTAGGCGGTGTCATCACCGAAATTAACTCCGTTAACTTCGTGAACCCCCGTCAGTGGCTGTCTACCTCTCACTTCGTCCTAGGCTTCTTCTTCCTGGTTGGTCACCTGTGGCATGCTGGCCGGGCCCGTGCTGCTGAGGCTGGCTTTGAGAAGGGCATCGACCGTGAGACTGAGCCCGTATTGGGTATGAACGACCTCGACTAATTGCTGAGCCACGTGCTCAACAGTGTTAGGTCTTGGCTCCTGCCCTAGGGCAGGAGCCTTTTTATTTGGCTGACCCAACTTCCCTACCCCTATGGCTCCCCTAATCTCCTGTTCGCCTGCTTTTCTGCCTGAAAAAGCCGCTCTTCAAGGCAAAACATCCTGTTAGGATCAATGCTGTAGAGACAGTTATAGAAACCAAAGAATCATGCTTACGGTTGTGGGGATGGGGCAGTGGTCTGCAAGACCGGCCCAAGGACCATCGCACCTAAAGAAATTGCTCTTGGGCCTGGTGCTTGGCCTAGTGCTGTGGGTAGCAGGCGGCAGCCCAGTAATGGCTGAAAACTTTGATCGCCAGAATCTTCGGCAAATGGACTTTTCAAATCAGGACCTGAGGGGCAATAACTATACCCGCGCCGACATGGCCGAAGTTGATCTCAGTCATAGCAACCTCCAGGGGGTACGCCTGTTTGATACCACTCTGTCGCGTGCCAAGTTGGCAGGAGCCGATCTGCGGGGAGCGACGCTAGACGGTGCTCGCCTGGTCCAGGCCGATCTGACAGAGGCCATCTTAGAAGGCGCTTACGCTTTTGACACTGACTTTCGCGGGGCCAAGATTGAGGGGGCCGACTTTACAGATGTCTTGCTCGACCCCAAAGTCAACCGGGCGCTGTGTGAGGTGGCTAAGGGCACCAACCCAGTCACCGGACGAGACACCAGAGATACGCTTTACTGCCCTTAACGGTGGCGAGAGGGAGCACTTGCCCAATGGCTTGAAGCTCTGGCCGGACACCGTCTAGGTCGGCTACAGATATCCGTGCTCGGTCAAGAACTCCAGGGACAGCGGTTCGCTCACGGAGGCGGTTGAATACTCTTCGGGAGTACTCACTATCTCCGCAGGCGACTCCCCTTGGGTAAACTTTTCGACATATTTGCCCAAGACATCGCCCTCCAGGTTAACCAGATCCCCCGACGACAGCCGCTGAAGGTTGGTTTCAGCGTAGGTTACGGGGATGACAGCGACGGTAAACCAGTCTCCGCTCTGGCTGCAGGTGGCTACAGTCAGGCTAATGCCGTTGACGGCAATGCTGCCTTTGGGCACGATATAGCGGGCTATGTGGACGTCGGGTACCTTAAAGCGCAGCTCCCAGGCTCTTGCGGTTTCCGTAGCAGACTCTAGAACCCCTCGACCATCAATGTGGCCGGTGACAAAGTGGCCGCCGATCTTGCTGCCCACCCTTAGGGAAGACTCTAGGTTGACGATCGCACCTTCGGGCAATCCGCCTAACGTGGCTCGGGCAAGGGTTTCGGGCGATACGGAGGCAATGAAGCCCCGCTGCAGGATTTGTTCAACTGTCAGGCAAACCCCATCAACGGCAATACTGTCGCCCAGCTCCAGGTCGTGCAAGATGCGATCGCACCCAGGCCCATCACAGTCAATCCGGAGCTGGGTACTACTTGCAGAATAGAGCTTGCCAAGCGCTTGAATTAGACCTGTAAACACGGTTTCTTGATGCCTTAATGAAATTCTCAGGGTGAGTAGTGCCCAACTGCGGTCAGTTCGGGGCATACTTGAAGCAATAATTTTTTTGTTTGAGATACCCGTTCTGCCTGTTCACACAGTTAGCTTAGTAGTACAAGATGATACGGCTCGGGCTTGGAGAAGTGAAATACTGGGCTGCATGCGGTACAGCACGCTTCTCATCAGGCAGCAGGTTTATACCGGCTTATCAACTGTCCAGTTTATCGCGTAAATCCAACGAACCCCTGCGTAGTGGATTCAAGAGGCCAAGCCCATGATTGAGATGAAAGTCGCCGGAATTGCCCTAGATGCGGTCTCGCGAAGTCCAGTCGTGCTGCTGCGAGACACGGCTGACCGGCGAGCACTGCCCATCTACATTGGACCCGACCAGGCGAAGTCCATCATCAGTGCCCTAGAAAACCAAACCTCTCCCCGTCCGTTAACCCACGACTTGTTTGTCAACATGATGGACGAGTGGGATATGGCATTGGAGCGGATCGTGATCCACTCCCTGCGGGACAATACCTTCTATGCCCTGCTCACCCTGGCCCAAGGGGAGAATAAAAAGGAAATTGATGCTCGGCCCAGCGATGCGATCGCAATTGCCCTGCGCGTCGATGCCCCCATCTGGGTGATGGAGGAAGTCATTGCCGATGCCTCCATCCCAGTAGACCGAGACGCCGACGAAGCTGAAAAGCGCGCCTTTCACGACTTTCTGTCCAGCATCAACCCCTCAGACTTTGCCCAGCGGGGACAGCCGCAAAACAACGACTCCTAGCGCCTAACAGTCGCTATCAATTCATTTCTTTCAGATTCAGGTAGGGGTGGCGCTGTCATCCCTACCTTCATTTTGAGGGTAAGCCCCCATGCAGTACCGCCGCTTTGGCAAAACCAACCTCTCCCTCTCAGTTTTCTCCCTGGGCACAATGCGATCGCTAGGGTCGCTGGAGACGTTTCGGAACACCGTGGATAGGGCTTTAGAGCACGGCATCAACCATCTGGAAACCGCACGCGGCTACGGCGACAGCGAGCGGCTGTTGGGAGAGGCGCTAAAGCAGTTGGAGTGCCAGCGGTCCCAGCTAATGATTACCACCAAGCTTTCCCCTACCCCCGATGCCGATACGATGGCCCGGCAGATCAGCGAGTCCTTAGAACGGCTCCAGCTTGATTACCTGGACTGTCTAGCCATTCACGGCATCAATACCTGGGAGCACCTGGATTGGGTTAAAGCACCCGGAGGCTGCATGGCAGCCGTTCAAGCAGCCGTTGCCGCAGGCAAAATTCGCCATGTCGGCTTCTCCAGCCACGGCTTTCGAGAAATCATTGAAGCCGCTATCCACACCGACCTGTTTGAATTCGTCAACCTGCACTACTACTACTTTTTCCAGCGCCATGCACCCGTGATTGAGCTGGCCCAGGCAAAAGACATGGGTGTTTTTATCATTTCCCCAGCCGATAAAGGGGGCCTGCTCTACACCCCGCCCGCTCAACTCCAAAGTTTGTGCCACCCCTACGAGCCCCTGCACCTGACCTACCGGTGGCTGCTGAGCGACCCTAGCGTGACCACCCTCAGCGTTGGGCCTGCCAGCCCACAGGAGCTAGACTGGCCCCTGTCTGGCCTCAGTGACGACCCCCTTACCTCTGGCGAAATTGCTGCCTTGGAAAGCCTGGAGCAGCATCTTCAGACAGCGCTGGGCAGTGATCGCTGCAGCCAATGCTACCAATGCCTGCCCTGCCCCGAGGAGATTCACATCCCCGAGGTGCTGCGGCTGCGAAACCTGGCGGTGGCCTACGATATGACTGCCTTTGGCCAATACCGCTACCGCATGTTTGAAAACGCTGGGCACTGGTTTCCCGGCAACAAAGCTAGCCGCTGCACCGACTGCGGTGACTGCCTACCCCGCTGCCCAGAAAAGCTGGACATTCCGACCTTACTAAGAGAGGCTCATGACCGGCTTAAGGGACCCGATCGAAAGCGTCTTTGGGGATAATTGCGACTTAAGGAACAGCCCAAATCCGGCAGTTTTTTTAGGATTAGAGAAGATGCTGGGAGTTTGCTTGTGAATCTCGTAATTGATCCGCCAGGATACTACCTTTGGGACTTTGCTGGAGCCGACGGCCTGCAGGCAGCCCGCAACCTGTTTGGCGGTAGGGTCAGTGAGCTAGGCCCCTTTCAGTCCCTCGAATCGAGCTTCAATGCCCATGCCTGCTCAGTGCTCAGGCTATGCGAGAACAACTTTCGAGTTGCCCTATCTCGCGACCACGGCCTCGACCTGGCCATTGAAGAGATGAACCTGAATGTCTGGGTGCACCAGTGCAACCCCTTTCAGAGACCTCCTCAAAAGCGGCAGGCAGCCCCTGCTTCTAACCGCATGGCAACTCTGGTGCTTCCTGAGCAGCTAGGTCGGTGCCTGCCTCGTCTAGCTACCACCAAACCGATCTACTGCCTAGAAGACCTGCCCCTACACTGCGCTGTTCCAGCCCGCCTACAGCAAAAAGCTATACTAGTTTGGCATCACCCCTGGCTGGGGCATCCTCGCTTTGAGCTGCACACAGCCCAGGCAGATGTTCAGAGCATCGCTGAGGCGATTACAGTAGAAACAGCATCTCACTCACTATCCGACACCCGCCGTGGAACAACAGCCGCAACCCGAAGTCATCACTCTGCTCTCTGAACGGGAGCTAGAAAAAATGCGGCAGGCCTGCCGCTTGGCCGCCGAACTGCTGGAGCACTTGGCTCCCCTGGTCAAGCCAGGCGTCAGCACGCTAGAGCTGAATGACGAGGCCGAACGCTGGACCCAGGCTCGCGGGGCTAAGAGTGCGCCCTTGGGCTATCACGGCTTTCCCAAGTCCATCTGCACCAGCATTAATGAGGTCGTCTGCCACGGTATTCCCAGCGCAGAACAGGTGCTTAAAGATGGCGACATCGTTAACATCGATGTCACGCCCATCTTAGACGGCTACTACGGCGACACCTCTCGCATGTTCTTGGTCGGCGAAACCTCTCCTGTGGCTAAAAAGCTGGTAGAAGTGACCGAGGAATGCCTCTGGCGCGGTATCCGGGAAGTCAAGCCGGGGGCTCGCATTGGCGATATCGGAGCCGCGATTCAGGAATATGCTGAGGCCCAGGGATTTTCAGTGGTGCGTGATTTTGTCGGTCACGGGGTTCACCGGATTTTCCACGCGGCTCCCCAAGTGCCCCACTACGGCACTCGCGGCAAGGGCAAAAAGCTGCGTCCGGGCATGGTCTTTACGATTGAGCCGATGATTAACGTGGGCACTTACGAGGTCGAAGTGCTGGCCGATGGCTGGACTGCCGTTACCACCGATCGTCAGCTTACGGCTCAGTTTGAGCACACTGTAGCGGTGACCCGTGATGGCGTAGAAGTTCTTACCCTGTCTCCGGCCAAGGTTACGGCTTAGGCGCTGAATCGATCCAGTCCAGCACTCGGTTCCAGGCCCACCAGGGGTCAGGATCTTGGGCTAGCTGCTGGCCTCGTCGACTGCTGATGTAGCCCACGTGACCGCCCCGCTGGGTCAGTCTTAGATTGATAATAGGGTTCTTGCGGCAGGCGGCTTCTAAATCCTTCACCAGCGTCGGATCAAACAGTGGGTCATCGGCAGCATAGAGAATCAGCGTTGGCTTTTGCAGATGGGGCAGCAGCGGCAGCGGCGAGCTGGCGGCATAGTAATCCTCCACGGTCTCAAAGCCTAGCCGAGGAATGACCAGCTCCTGATCAAACCCCCAGATGCTGTCAGCCCGACCAATTGCCTCTGGATCGAGGGCCTCGGGATGGTAAGCCTGAATTTTTTGGGCCAGGATTTGCAGCTGATTTGCGATCGCACGCTCCAAATACCGCCCCACCGGGTGCGCCATCAGATACTGCAATGAGCGCGTCGAGTCCAGGCTAGGACAGATCACAGCTCCCCCGCCAATCTCCTCTGCTCCCAGGCCCACACTGCCCGCCATAGCTGCAGCCGCTTTAATACCCCACAGCGCCAGCTGACCTCCCAGAGAAAATCCTGTGAACCAGAAGGGGGGTGGGCATCCCAGGGCCTTTGCCTGAGCCGCTAGGTGAACAAAGTCATCCCCTTCATAAATTCCATCTGAGGTCAAGGTAGGAGACAGCTCAGCCGTTCTTCCATGGGCCCGCCAGTCAAACAGCAAAACGGCGTAATTGCGAGCAAACGCCTTGCGGCCCAGGATTCTCAGAAACCACTGATCCTCCAGATCCCCGGTGATGCCGTAGGTGCCAATAATCGTTCCCCTAGGCTGATTGGGAATAGCCGTAATGCCAAAGAGTGGCACCCCCTCTGCCCCCGCAAACTGATGGCTCTGGTATGTCGGTTCAGGATCAGGCGTGTATCGCTGCCAATGGCGGTTCGCCACTCTGGCTACATAGACCGTCATCGAGACACCGTTATTCAGGAACCAGGGCGGCAAAAACGGGGGCATATATCTTCCTTAAACATGCATTTGGATTCTACGCGGCAGCCGAGAAAAACGGGGGCTTTTGCCGAGAGAGGCCAACACCCCCGCAGCGGCTCAGCGGGCCGCTACCATGATGAAGGACTCATTAGTTGCTACTGCCATGCCTGTTGCCCAGCTCAAGTCGCCCGAGCCTATTCTTTGGCAAAACGGAGAGCTTTTTCTCCTAGACCAGACCCAGTTGCCGCTGGCAACCGTGACCGAAAAGCAGGAAACGGTCGAGCAGGTGTGGGATTCGATTAAGCGACTCAAGGTGCGAGGAGCCCCGGCTATCGGCATTGCCGGTGCCTACGGCCTGGTTATGGCAGTCAAATCCCAAACTCATCTACCCATGCCAGACTTTCTGGCCGAGCTGGAGCGGCAGGCCAACTACCTCGACAGCGCCCGTCCTACAGCGGTCAACCTGCGCTGGGCACTCAACCGCATTGTCAAAAAAGCTCAGGAGCTGTCCCATCTGCCGGTACCTGAGCTACACACCGCCCTAGAACAAGAGGCCGTGCAGATTCACGCCGAAGACCGCCAGCTCTGTCGAAACATTGGCGAACACGGTTTGCCGCTAATTAAAGACGGTATGGGCGTGCTGACCCACTGCAATGCGGGTGCTTTGGCGACCTCCGAACTGGGTACGGCCCTATCTCCCCTCTATCTAGCCCATGAGCGCGGCACCCGGTTTAAGGTCTATGCCGACGAAACGCGTCCACTGTTACAGGGAGCCCGGCTGACGAGCTGGGAGCTACAGCAGTCCGGCATTGACGTCACGCTGATTTGCGATAGCATGGCCGCTCACGTGATGAGCCAGGGGCTAATTGATCTGGTAATTGTGGGCACAGATCGGGTTGCCGCCAACGGCGATGTTGCCAACAAGATTGGCACATTGGGAGTCGCCATCCTGGCCCAGTACTTCCAAATTCCGTTCTATGTGGCCTGTCCCTACTCCACCATCGATTTTGCTACGGCTGAGGGCAAGTCGATTGTGATTGAGGAACGCTCGGAGGATGAGGTGACTCACTTTGGCCTGCGGCGCACGGCCCCTGAAAACATGCAGGTCAGAAACCCCGCCTTTGACGTCACTCCCCATACCCTAGTAACTGGGCTGATCACAGAGCGCGGCATCATTCGCCCGCCCTATGCAGAAAACCTGCAGCTGTCCTACAGCGCCTAGTCCAACGGTTCAGGAGACGCCTGCTGGTAGGCTAGCGTTAAACCAACTCGCTCCAGGGCTACCCGAAGCGCCTGATTGATCGGCATTTGCTGGTAGCCCCAGTGGGGGTCAAGGCTGGCGATGCGCGCCTGCCAGTCTGAGAACTTGGGTATGGGGAGGCCGATTGCGATCGCATCTCTCACCCCCGCCAGCTGCTCTGGCATCACCACCTCGTGCCAAGAGCAGGCGGCCAGCACCGGCTCCCCACCCTTACCATTTACCGCAGCATAGCCGAACAGGCGACACAGAGAAGGTCGCCAGTCGTACATCCGGCAGCGCCCGTGTCCCGGCGTGGTCAAACTAGCCTCGTAAAAGACACAGTTACTGTGCAGATCCACTTGCTCCAGCCAGTACGTAGCCTCGCCACGACCGATCAGCGTTAGCGCCACCGGCAACATCTCCAAAGGCGTTGCCTCAATCTGAGGGTTTTCACAGCAGCGACCGCAGCCGGGCGGGCAGTGCAGCCCAGTTTCAGCCCGCAACGCTGCCGTCTCAGCATCCATTTGACGGTAAGCTGCCAGCACTTGAGCCGCAATCCCTAAATTCACCTCAGTCGCTCCCAGCAACTCTGCAAGCAGCCCACTAACACAAGCCCCCAAGACTTCAAAATAAAATTTTCCTCAGTAAATTGAACCGTTCTTTCTAACGCAGGGTCTAAAAATAGAGAACAGGTTGAGGGAAAAGTCCATCCTTTGATAGATGCCGTTTCCAGCACTACGGAGGTCGTGATTACTCCAGAGTCTACCGATACGTCCTCCGACCGAGCACTTATTGCTCAATGTTTGTCGGGCCATCCCCAAACGTACCGAATTCTCTACCAGCGCTACCAGGCCAAAGTTCGCTCTACCCTTTTTCAGCTCTGTGGAGAAGACGGATTAGACGATTTGGTACAGGAGGTATTTCTCAAAGCCTGGAAAGGACTGCCCCAGTTCCGGCAGCAGGCCCAGTTCTCCACCTGGCTCTATCGCATCGCCTGGAATGTAGCGTCTGACCAGCGGCAGCGGCAGGCTAAGCAGCGCCAGCAGCTAGAGTCCCTGCGGCGAACTGCTGAGCCGCCGCACGCACCTGCCAACATCATGCATCTCCATTACCAAGATTTGGTGCAGCGTGGGCTTCAGTCCCTCAGTCTAGAGCACCAGGCCGTTCTGGTCCTCCACGACCTAGAGCAAATTCCGCAGAAAGAGGTGGCCGTGATTTTAGCCATTCCCGTGGGTACGGTCAAGTCTCGCCTGTTTCATGCCCGCGCCGCCATGCGACAGTTCCTTGAGCAAGAAGGGGTCCAGCCATGACATTGCCCTCCCCCGACCGAAGACTAAGTGAGTTTCTACGCCAGCACCGCCCACCCCCACCCGCCGCTGACCCGGCCTTGGAGGATCGGCTGATGGCTTCATTGTCCCCCGCCGAATGGGCAAGGCCCTCTCGCCTGCCAAGGCGGCTCTGGAGGAGACAGTTAGTTATTCCAGCCCTGTTGGTCTCCTGCCTGCTGGCCTATGCCACCGTCCGGCTGCCGCGCCAGCCTCAGATCTCCGAGGTTGACCAGGAAGATCTGGAGCTATTTGTCGCCGAAACCTGGGGCAGCTCAGCTTACTCCGATCTTCCCATGATGGAAGCCAGCGCTGCCGACGATAGCTGGCTGCTAAATATGTATGCCGACTCCACCCCTGATTGAATGGAGACTGTAACGATGAAACCAACATCACGGAATGTAGTACTGGGTGCGATCGCACTGTGCCTCTTTTCAACCGCAGGCTATTTCACAACCGCTAACGCCGCCCCGACTGCAGCCAATCGACCAGAATCTCTCCTAGATCTTTTCATGACCGACCGTTCCGGTAACCGACAATCTGGTAGGGGAGGAAAATTTAGGCCCGGCAAAGGCGGCAACCCCGAGCAAGTTTTCGAGCAGCTCGACCTCAGTGAAGCTCAGCTATCGCAAATCCGCACCATTCGTGAATCTTCCCGCACCACCATGCAACCCCTGCGAGAGCAAATGCGCGCAGGGCATCAGGAGTTGCGGAGTCTGATGGCTGGCAACGCTTCTACCGACGAGCTCCGACAACGGCACAGCACCCTTATGAACCTCGAACAGCAGCTGCGGGCAGAACGCTTTGAGGTCATGCTACAAATTCGCGAAGTGCTGACGCCACAGCAGCGCACCGAACTGGGAGAACTGCTCGAACAGCGGCGCTCCCAGCAGAGACAAGGCAATTCAAGGCCCAACCGCGCTTCCCAGGGTCCTACCAGCTAAAGAAGGACACCCCTTTGCACTTGTCCAAGAGCCGCCAAGACTGTTCTTGGGCTTTATTCATGGCCTTCTGCAAGGGTTGCCCAGCAAAAGCGATAGCGATAGCCACTGGTGTTAGGACGGGGGGCAGGGGGGGAACCCCTGGCTGGGGGCGTAGCCCCCACACCCCCAAAAAATCGGATGTCCTAAACTATGTGGCGACAGCTATAT
>JACVRP010000432.1 GCA_014534385.1 Cyanobacteria bacterium Co-bin13 | reverse complement strand
CCTATATTGTGTTTGAAAAAGAACAGGACAAAGTTGTCGGAGCATTTTACACGCCCTATTCAGAATTTGCTTGCTTTGCAGGGGAGCACACAGGAAATCAGCTAGAGGTTGCAGCGATTTCGCCTCAGGAGCCTCAGGGATTCGAGGCAACAGCGAAATTGGATGAATTGCATTCCATTGATGCCTACAGTGCAAATGACCAGCGCATTCTCTCCATCTGTAAACAGGATATGAGCGACTCTAATTCATAGCTGGATTCTCCTTACTGAAAACGGTGTCAAATCACGTCAGTCTCCCCTCGGGTGCTGAGTCGATCTAGCTGCGCCACCCACACAGCAGCTTTGCAAACACGGTGTCATAAGTCTTTGTTGGATAACAACAAATCCCTTAATGAAATAAGGTTGGCGTAGCGCGTACTCTCGACCTCATTGAACGGAAGTAGACAGTCAAGCGAGTTTTGCAGGGCCGCAATTGAGCCCATCCAGGCTGGAGGCTGCGCAATACTGTGTTTTCGTCAGCTATTGGAGAAATCAGGCCGAAGGACTAGCTGATTGCAAGAAGCAGAGGCCTCTCCAGGAGTAGTACATAAAAACCACTCCAGTGGAGTATACTAACGGCACTTCCCCAGTATTTGAGCGTCGCTATACCCTCTATCGCTTGGTCTAAGCCTATGACTAAGACTAAGACCCATCAGATCCGAAAACAGATAGATGCCGTCTACCGTTCCGAGTCACGTCGGGTTTTCGCTACGCTGATCCGCCTGCTGGGGGACTTTGACCTGGCGGAGGAAACCCTGCACGAAGCCTTTACCGCAGCGATGGCCCAGTGGCCTCAGGAGGGCATCCCCGCCAATCCGCGAGCGTGGTTGGTTTCGGTGGGCCGCTTCAAAGCCATTGACACCATCCGGCGGCGCACCCGGTTTGATGCCTCGCTGGGCGAGCTGGCCCAGCGGCTTGATACCCCTGAAGCTGAAATCAAGGATGATGATGAGGTTGAGGACGATCGCCTGCGGCTGATCTTCACCTGCTGCCACCCGGCTCTGCCCCAAGAAGCCCAGGTAGCGCTGACTCTGCGGGAGGTCTGCGGCCTGACAACGGAGGCCATTGCCAGCGCCTTTTTGATTTCCCCCTCAACCCTGGCCCAGCGCATCGTTCGGGCTAAGGCCAAAATCCGCACGGCGGGTATTCCCTACCAGGTGCCATCTGTAACCGATCTGCCGGATCGGCTGGAAACCGTACTCCAGGTGATTTATTTAGTATTCAATGAAGGGTACGCAGCCTCATCGGGTGCCTCGCTAACCCGAGCCGATCTCTCGGGCGAAGCGATTCGGCTGGGGCGGCTGGTGATGGAACTGCTGCCTCAGTCAGAAGTCATTGGGCTACTGGCGCTCATGCTGCTGCAGGAGTCGCGGCGCACGGCGCGCACGTCCCCTACGGGCGATTTGATCCTGCTAGCCGACCAGGATCGGACGCTCTGGAACCAGGCCCAAATTACGGAGGGGCAGACGCTGGTGCAGCAGGCGCTGTCTAGAGGACAGATTGGCCCCTATACGCTGCAGGCTGCGATCGCAGCCGTCCATGCCGAGGCCCCAAGCTCAGCCGCAACAGACTGGAACCAAATTGTGGCCCTGTACAGCCTGCTGGCCCAACTCGTGCCCACGCCCATTGTGCATTTGAATCGGGCCGTGGCTGTGGCCATGCGCGATGGCCCCCAGGCGGGTCTGCAGCTGCTCGACACAATTTTGGCCCAGGGCGATCTGGCCCACTACCACCTGGCCCACGCCGCGCGGGCCGATCTGTGCCGGCAGCTGGGCAGAACCGCCGAGGCCAGAGAGGCGTACCAGCAGGCGTTGGCCTTAGTTAAGCAAGAACCCGAGCGTCGGTTTTTAGAAAGCCGTCTACAGGCGCTGCGCTAAGCGGTTAGAAAAAAATTTTAGGCTAGTGTCGATTTGCCTCCTGGCCGAACGACTAATCCACAAAGGCGACAATTTTTGAACCCAATGTGGGAGGTAAAGATGAAATTTATCTGTCTAGGCTACTTCGACGAAGCGCAGTGGGACAGGCTTTCTGAAGCCGAGCAGGCGGCTCTAATGGCCGAGTGCTTTGCCTACGATGACGAGCTGCGGCGAGGCGGACATTTTATCGGCGGGGAAGCGCTGCAGAGCATTCGAAATGCGGCAACCCTACGGTACCAAAACGGCACCGTTACCGTTACCGATGGGCCTTTTACCGAAACCAAGGAACAAATTGGCGGCATCTTGATGCTGGAGGCCAGAGATCTCAACCACGCCATCCAGCTCATGTCCCATCATCCGGGAGTGCGTTGTGGCCCCTTCGAGATTCGTGCCGCCGATGAGGAGCTTAACGCGCAGGTTGCAGAACATGGCAAACGCCTCCAGAAAGGCCTCAGCTAAAGCCCACTGGACTGAGGATGACTGATTAAATTAAGGAGAGAAAAATGAAAAGCACTACCCTTGCGCATCCGCCCGTAGTGTCGCCAGAGGTTTGGCTGACTGAGCGAAAAGTCCTCCTGGCTGATGAGAAAGAACTGACAAAACAGCGGGATCGGGTGAGCGCCAGGCGGCGTCGGCTACCGATGGTCAAGCTGGAGAAAGCGTACCGCTTTGAGGGGCCTAAGGGCCAGATCGACCTGCTTGATCTGTTTGAGGGCCGTCGTCAGCTAATTGTCTATCACTTTATGTTTGACCCTGCCTGGGACAAAGGCTGTTTGGGCTGTACTGGGCTGGTGAATGCCTTTGGGGATTTGAGCCTCCTATATAAACGAGACACGACGCTCGTCCTGATTTCCCGCGCCCCGTTGGCCAAACTCAATCAGTACAAGGAGAGCCAACAATGGACTCTGCCCTGGGTTTCCTCCTATGGCAGCGACTTCAACTATGACTTCCATGTTTCTCTAGATCCGTCTGTTGCGCCAGTTCAATACAACTACCGCGACCAGCAGGAGGGGCACTTCACTCAAGGCGAAAGCCACGGCATGAGCGTATTCTTCCGCATTGATGAAGATGTCTTTCACACCTACTCGACCTATGGCCGAGGGTGTGAGGGCTTGACCGACGCATACAATCTGCTCGATCTGACCCCCTATGGCCGGCAGGAGGACTTTGAGGATTCGCCCCCCGGCTGGCCGCAGCAGCCAACCTACGGATAACGTTTAGGAGCTCAACCATGAAATACCTATTGCTAATCTACAGTGACGAAAACGTCTGGGCCGACGGTGAGCAGGAGCGCTGCTATACGGACTCGGTAAAACTCACCCACGACCTCAAAAGCAGCGGCCATTACCTGGATGCCTCCCCGCTACACCCGGTCGCCACGGCCACCAGCGTGCGCGTTCGAGAGGGCAAGCGCCTGGTGACCGAT